>CAZQQE010000055.1:0-8117 GCA_964595325.1 uncultured Thermoplasmatales archaeon
CTACCCGTACTGCCTATTTTTCACCAATCATTTCCTATAAATTATCTGAACAATACTCGACTTTCTGTGCAAAATCAATGTACGGGAAGTAGTTAATAATCTCTCTATTCTATTTTGTATCTCAAAAATGCAGCGATGCCCCCCAGAGCTGATAACTTCTGCCCTCCTTCGTGAATGTTGCTTATCGTATACACTTTGGCTCCTGTTTTTTCCGCCTTCTCCAGCATTTCCTCATTGTCCCTCATCATCGTGGAGAGAACGATAATTTTCTCGGCGGCACCCATATCAACGGCTTTCTTTACCTCATTTTTTCCATACGTTACTGCTCCGTCCTTTGCTATCCCTTCGAGCAGCTTTTCCACAAGTCTCGATTCTCTGGAAAGTGTTGATTCCTCGGAAATTCTCTCAACGATGCCTCTGTTGATTGCCTCCTTCACTCCAGTCATGCCTGCATGCCCTGTCCCCTCCGTGATGTAGTTTTTCAATTTATCTCCTGCAAATGATATGAAATTTCCCTTGGCAAAACCGGGGCCGACGATGACGAGTGGGAGGTCAAACTCTTTGATTTTGGACAGAATTTCTTTATAATAACTTTCACTGTTGCTCTTGCTCTCGTAAAATTTGCCCGTACGACCCGAGAATATATCGGCCACCTTTTCCACGCCATACTGGTGTATGACAGCCACGGTCGCAACGTCATCGTCCATGGAAAGAACGACCACTGACGGCTGCCGGGCCGCCTTTACGGCTTCCTCCAGCCTCCTGAGATGATACGGCTTCCATTCCTTCTTTATCTTTATCTCGCTCCCCGTTTTCAGATTGAGAGTATGATGCTTTCCTATATCTTGAGGCCCTTCTTCGATGACTCCCTGAATTCGGAGGCGGTCGGAAAACTTCTGGAACGATACTTCCGTCACTCTTATGGTGAGATACATGCCCTCCTTCTCTCCCTTGCCCTCCCTCTTTTTGTCATCCGACTGGGCTTTTGTCCGGTATGTAAAGGCAGATGCAAGGTCGCCCTCCTCGATGATGTTGTAGAGATGCCAGCAGTCATCCGTATTCTGTACGAGCAGCTTTATCTCACCTTCCTTGAGATTTTTGTATATGATTTTCATATATGCTCCTCCTTTATCCTCACGCCCCCGGGCGGCAGCACACGCTGCATCTCCTCCACGCCCGCGCCAAACTTTTTCGCAAGGTATTTTGCCCCCTCGTTTTTGTTCGTTTCACCGTGCTCGATGACGACCCACTGACCTGCCCATTTCTTGACCGCCGAAGGAGCTCCTCCCATGATTTTCTCGTATCCCTGTATCTCCACCTTCCCGATGGCTATCTCGATGTCGCACTTGACATAATTTCTCTTCCCTCTGATTACAAACGCCCCTCTCGGCAGATATTCCCCCGACTCCGGTGTCTTTGAGACCTGCTCGGGATTCACCCAGTAGGCGCTGCCGCCTGCGAACTGGTTCCACGCCTTTGAATATGAAAGGGCGAACTGGCATGCTTCCTCAAGCGTTTTTTCGGATATCGGGAGCTCATTTCCTTCCGCATCCGCCGCCTTCACCACGCATGAAGGGGCGCCGTGTACGTCCGCATGAATATATCTGTCTCCTGCCTTCAGATACTTTTTCACTATTTTTTCGTTGGAGGATGCGTCCTTCCCGCCGATGACCAGATTTCCGTCAGAGGAGATGAACCACCGGTAGTTCTCGAACCACAACCTTTTTACGGGCTTCTTTTCTCTGTCCTCGGTTACCTCCGGTTCCGACTTCAGCTCCTCGAGTTTTCGTGCGGTTTTGTTCATAGCTGCTCTTGCACCCTCTATTTTCTCCATCGCTTTTTTGCCGGCTTTGTATTTTGCGTCTGCATTCTGAGAAACACTCTTTCTAACGTCAAGGGATATCTCAAGATTTCTTCCCCCGTAAGGAATGTCGAGGATTACATTCGGGTAGGTATAACTCTTTACACGCCCGCCGGCATCTTCTCCTTTTTTCACAGCCTCGATTACCTCCTCGCACAATTTGTAGCTGGAATAAATTGCATCTCCCTCATCCCTTTTTTTCTCTGCATCCAGCTCAAATTTTTTGATTGCCTCCTCCTGCTGTTCCATTCTTCTGATAAGCTTATCTCTCTCTCCCAATGATGCCTTCTCCGTTTCATCGGAAAAAGCATTGGAGAAGAAGTCATCGAGAGCTTCATTAAAGCTGCCAAATTTTATCACTCTGGCATCTCCGTACACACCGAGTGGAAAGGGGAGTACATCGACATATTCGCCGCCTTCCGTGCTCATGACCACGACTGGCTCAAATTCTTTCTTCCTGAAACGGGAAAGCACCGACTGCATGCCTTCGTACAATTTTTTTATATCATCACCCCCCATTTTTTCCGGCATGATGTTTTTGTCAATTCCGGAAATACGGCATATTTCCTCGCCCCATATCCCGGGGATGTTCACATCCATCACCATCGTTCTTATAACGTCTTTATCGCTCTTCGTCATCATGTCGAAAAACGACTGAAAATCCATGCCGAAAGGGTTTGTCCGCTCGGGCGGGGGAACATACTCCCTTCTGGGTCGTATTTCCCGATGTGACCATGACTGGAATCTCATGGGAATCACAATCTTACCCTTGTCGTCGATGAGGATTATATTGCCGTCGGAAAACAGTTCTATTGCAAGACGGTAGGAATTGCTGAAGGTTATGGTGACAATCCTGTCAAAACCGTTCTGGCTTATCGAATCTATTTTTTTGTTGTTAATATACTTCCTCAAAGTCATGGCGAAGGCAGGCGGGTGCCCCTCTCCTGCCCTCATGCGAGATGACAGAAACAGCCATTTTCCATTCTTTATGAACAGATTTTTGTTTCCATCCTTTCTTACTTTGATTATTAACTCGTTTCTCCTCTGGTATACCTTCCCCACCCACCCGCCGACCATCTGCTGGAGTTCTGAAACCACTGCATATACGTCGAAACTGTCCATCCGTTCTTTCACACAGACAAATATGTTCATCCCTTAAATTTTTTTACTAAAAATTCATACATTGCCATGGATAGAATGGCGGAACTCAAAGAAAAAGTAGCATCATTTGTCAGGGAAAGGGACTGGGAAAAGTTTCACAATCCGAAAGATGTGGCCATATCTATCTCGATAGAGGCAGCCGAACTGCTGGAAAAATTCCAGTGGAGGAACAACGAGGAAATCGAAGATATGCTTAAGAATAGTTCGTATTTCACCGGCATAAAGGAGGAAATGGCAGATGTCATGATTTACCTTGTTGCACTCTCGAACAAGCTGGGAGTTGATCTGGTTGAGGAGGCGTTCAGGAAAATGGAGAAAAACCCCGGAAAAAGAAGTTTCTTTGGGATGAAGCACTTTCTTTTCTAAAGAAAGGGCTCTATAGGAATTCGACCGTATCACCCACTTCTGCCTCAAGCATCCTGCATGCATCCCCACCCCTGCGCGATATCTCGAGAAAACCCGAACTCGAAACTGTAATGAGTAGCTCTCCCTTCTCTGCATAACCGTAACTCTTGAGAAATTTCACTTCCAATTCTTTGCCTGACACTCTCAGTCGTACCCAATCACCGTATTCAACCTTAACATATTCCTTTGGCACGTTTGTTATCATATTGCCGAACTTATCGATGAAAATTATCTTTCCGGCAGCAACATCTTCACCGGCATTTCCGAAATCCATGTCTCTGTAATCATAGCAGACCTTACCTATTTCATCCGCCCTCACTCCCATCGACAAATGAGCGGCGACCGGAGCGAATATGTCACGCCCGTGGAACGTGTCGGATATGCTGGGAGACATATACTTTTTTTCCGTAATCTCGTACACTTCCTCAATACCGAGACGGCGGGCTGCCGGAATTAAAATTCCGTTGTCCGGTCCCACGAGATGCGCATTACGACATTTCACAATCAGGGACTTGCGTTCGGTTCCTACATCGGGGTCGACAACCGCAACATGTATCGCCTCAGGGAAATGGGCGGCGGCGGAGTAGAGCACATATGCGCCTTCCGTCACATTCTGGGGGCTGATATCGTGAGTTACATCCACAATTTTTGCATCCGGATTTACGGACAGAATGCGCCCCTTCATCTGGGAAGCGTAGAACCAGCCGATATCCGTTGTAAGAGTTATTATGCTCATTTTCACACCTTGGGCTTCATGCTTTTGTTGCACGTTGGTAACCGCTAAACGGGGAACCAAATTAAAAGGTAATGGAAAAAATGCATCTTGTTTGAGACTATAAAAAATAGCACATTCTTTATATCTCTTCGCATATTACGAATTGGATGGGATTCAACAAGAAGACTTACGTCATACCTGACGGTACAAAATTCGACGGCGGAACGATAAGGACGGACGGGGATGCGGTGGTGGGAAACGAATGTCAGGTCGATTTCAACATTGTTTCCGAAAGGTTGTTTGCAGGAGAAAGGGCAAAGATAAACGGAAATATAGAAACGAAAAGTGATGTGAGAATAGACTTCTTTTCCACAATCGAAGGGAACATTTCATGCGGTGGGAATGCATACATTGCAGACGGGACAAGGATAAACGGCAAGCTGTCATTGAAAGGAGATCTGGATGTCGGCGACAACGTGGAGATAAGGGACGGATTCGAGGCAAAGGGATGGATAAACATAAGGAGCCCCATACCCATGGTCATGTACGTCCTCCTCTACATTCTCGAACTAATAAAAAGAGGGCACAGCGAGGAGGTGGAGAGGATTCTGCAGGAGCTTGAAGACAACGACGAAATCATCTCTATTTCCGAGAAATACATGTTCCTGCCCAACGGTTCGTCAATCGGAAATGATGCGATAATAAACGGCGGGCTGCATATCGGAAAGGATTGTGTGATAACGGGAAATCATAGAGTAAAGGGGAATGTGGTGGTAGAAGATGGAAGCACCGTATACGGCTCGCTAAAAGCATCCGGGAATGTAACACTCGAAAACAATGTGAGGGTGGAGGGGAATGTGGAGGGCTCTTTTGTTAAAATAGGCTTGTGCAACATAGCAGGGGGCATTTACGGGAGGAAGGTGGAAATCTTCAGAAATGCAGAAGTAACCGGAACAATAAAGGCATCTGAAGGGGTGAGTTTTTTTGATGCCAAAAGAAAGAAGATGAAAAAGAAGGTTGAGAGATTCAAAGAAAAAGTGGATGTGGTCGATGAGGTAACAGAGTTATTGTGAAGCGTGAAAGCAATGCCTATCAGTATTCCAGTCCTTCTCTTCCCTGTATGCCATTATCGAACGGGTGTTTTATTTTTCTCATTTCTGTCACCAGGTCTGCGATATCGATAAATTCCTGAGGGGCATTTCTTCCCGTAAGTATCATGTTTGTTTCGCCTCTTTTGCCAACCAGATTCACCACATCGCCAGCATCGACCAGCCCCATTGAAACAGCCACATTTATCTCATCAAGTACCAGCAAAAACGGTCTTTCCTCCAGCACTTCCCGTGCAAATTTCATACCTTCTTCCGCCAATTTGTAGTCCCTGTCCTCCGGCTCAAAAACAAACTGTTCCCGTCCGAACTGGTGGATTTCCAGCATATTTGCCAGTTTTTCGCCGTACTCTCCTTTCTTCAAAAACTGGATTATGACCGCTCTTTTTCCGTATCCAGTTGCCCTCACCGCACTGCCTATGGCTGCTGTCGTTTTGCCCTTGCCGTCGCCTGTATAAACATACACAAGCCCCTTCATTTTTTAATGCACCATATCCGTGCCTTATTATCTAAGGCTATCCTCTGTGATAATTTTTATGGAAGTGGGAACCTTCGACAACTCGCCTTTCTTGGTTGAGAGTATCGTATCCACATTATTCTCAAAAGCAACATCAACCAGACGCTGTGTCGTTATGCCGTCGAATATGATTGTGTGTGGCTTGCTCTTTGTGATTTCGTCGACAAGAGA
The DNA here is from genome assembly GCA_964595325.1 of uncultured Thermoplasmatales archaeon. GTDB lineage: Archaea > Thermoplasmatota > E2 > UBA202 > DSCA01 > VBQP01. The sequence goes on from CAZQQE010000055.1 coordinate 5,937, forward strand.
AGCAACCTTCACCTTGCAGATTTCCTTTCCTTCGTTATCCAGAAGGATGGCGGTATGAGTACCCTTCACGTCGGAAAGCAATTTTTTATAATTTCTCTGTTTGTCATTAAGCCGGTCATTGGTATTGGCACTCTCCTCCTTTATCGTATTTTTCTCTTTTTTCTTGGCCACTTTGTTTTCTCTCTCTATGCCGTGCATCTCCATGTATTGCTCCGTAGGAATTTTATTCTTCAAAGACTTCATTATGAGTTTGTACGGCAGTTCTTCCACCTCTCGGGTCTTCGGTGCTCTTGCAACGAAATCTATATCCGCAACCTGCAATAACTCTTTCAAAATCAGCTCGCCGCCCCTATCGCCGTCAACGAAGGCAGTGGCAACCTTCTCCGTGCATAAATCTACTATCTCTTTGGGGACACTGGTTCCCTCGAGAGATATGGCATTTTTTATACCGTGTTTCAGCAGGTTTATAACATCATTCCTGCCTTCGACCACGATAATGGCATCGCTCTTGCCCACGTTGGGTCCTGCTGGCAGATGTCCCTTTCCGTAATGCTCTATTTCGTCAACCTGCACGGACTGGCGCACTATCTCCGCTATGTTGTCTATCTCCTCCCTGCCTTCCTTTATCATCCCAGTGAGGATGCCTTTTGCCCTGTCCACGACCTGTTTTCGCTTGGAAACTCTGATATCCTCCACTTTATCTATGGCTATCTCCGCCTTGCACGGGCCTATTCTGTCCACGGATTCTATCCCTGCAGCGATTATCGCCGTTTCAACCTTTTCAAGTGCAGATGTGAGAGAAAGTGTACCCTCGCTCTTTCCGTTTTTCTGGTGCATATCGACTTCGATACGCCCTATCCTTGCGGACTTCTGCAGGTCTCTGAGGTCAAGATCATCGCCTATAAGCCCTTCGGTCTGACCGAAGATTGCACCTATGACATCCGACTTCTCGACTGCTCCGTCCACTTTTATTTTTGCTTTAATTAAATATTTTGCTGATGATGGGTCTATTGACATTTTTATCACTCCTTCATTAGCACATCATGAAAATTCTGCAAATGCTCGGATGAACCTGAAAGGTTATTAAATGAATTTGTGAACATGATGATGCACTAATTTCATTTCACTATGCAAAGACATTATTAAAACCTTGCGGATATATTTTAAATTTGCGTCTTGCTTACCAGAACATGAAAGAACGCATATTCATCGGTGCCGCCTGGCCATACGCGAACGGCCCTCTCCATCTGGGCACGCTCGCCGGCTGCCTCCTGCCCGCCGACATATTCGGGAGGTTCAACCGGATGGTGGGAAACGATGTTCTCATGGTTTCTGGCAGCGACGAACACGGCACTCCCATCACGCTTACTGCAGAGAAGGAAGGCAAAAGCCCGAGGGAGATTGCCGACCGTTACAATGCCCAGCATGTAAAGAATATCAAGGAGCTAGGCGTAACCTTCGAAAATTTTTCCCGCACGAGCAATGATTTTCATAAGAAAGTGGTGCAGGATTTTTTTCTCCGCCTTTACGATAACGGATACATTTACCGAAAGAGCATGCTTTCTCCTTACTGCAACAAATGCCGCAGATTTTTGCCGGACAGATATGTCGAGGGCATATGCCCGTACTGCGGTGGGGAGGCAAGAGGAGACCAGTGTGACAAGTGCGGTAAAACGCTTGAACCCTCGGAATTAATAGACCCCAGATGCAAGATATGCGGCAGCACGCCCGTAATGAAGCAAACGGAGCATCTTTTCTTCAAACTTTCCGAATTCGAAGACAAACTGACGGAATGGCTTGATGGCAAGGATTACTGGAAGGATAACGTTCTGAAATTCACGAGAAACTGGGTGAAAGGCGGGCTGAAGGACAGGGCGATAACCCGGGATCTGGAATGGGGCGTGGAAGTGCCCATGGAAGGATTTGAAAACAAGCGCTTCTACGTATGGTTCGAGGCGGTGATGGGCTATCTGTCCGCATCCATGGAATGGGCGGCGGCGAAGGGCAAGCCCGATGAGTGGAAAAAATGGTGGGAAGGAGATGCCAGACATTATTATTTCCTTGCAAAGGACAACATACCTTTCCATACAATCATATGGCCGGCGATGCTCATGGGGCACGGTGGCCTCAATTTGCCGTACGATGTTCCTGCAAACGAATATCTGACCTTCTCAGGCGAGC
>CAZQQE010000056.1:0-8076 GCA_964595325.1 uncultured Thermoplasmatales archaeon
GAAATCCATGCCCGTTTAAAGAAGGAGGATATATAATAGTTGCTACGTACCGTGCCTTGTGTATATTTTAATGCTTAGTTCTATGCGATATTTTAGGGGTAGGACATAACCAAGCAAAATAAAAAGTTGAGGAGACGCAAAAAGTTAGATACACCATGGGCAGAACATGATACGAGAGAATGTTTCAATGAAATTGAAAAGCATGGCATTGGCTGGAATAAAGGAAGAATGTCTGTGCAAGAGGACTTGCACAAATGGAAAGAAAGAATTCATTACACAATGAGATGTGTTGTTGAATCAATCTTCTCTGGAACAAAGAGAAGATTCGGAGAATATTTCTTCTCAGTGTAAAGGAGAAATATGGAAGGACGGAATTGTGGTTGAAGATTATTTTGTGGAATGTGTGATATTATTGCACAAAGCAATGCCAACGTAAATTTATAAAAAGAAAAGGCATACCATCTCATGAAATTGTTCGAATATCAGGGCAAGGAAATTTTCAGACAGTACGGCATAAACACACCGGAAAGTTTTCTGGTTGAGAGAAAGGATGACATCGGAAAAATCGGCATACCTTTTCCATGGGTCATGAAAGCGCAGGTTCTGGTCGGGGGGCGGGGGAAAGCCGGCGGAATAAAATTTGCCGACAGCATTGATGAAGCGGAGGAAGTTTTCGATGGACTCATGAAAATGGAGATAAAGGGAGAGAGAGTGAAAAAAGTGCTGGTGGAGGAGAAAGTTGAGGGCAGGGAAAGTTACCTGAGCATCTTTCTCGACAGAAGTAAAAGGAAGTATCTGATGATGTTTTCCCCCGAGGGAGGTATGGACATAGAATCAATGGGGGAGAAAATAAAAAAGATATACATAGATCCGATGGCAGGGCTGCAGCAGTACCACCTCCGCAAGCTTGACAGAAATGTTAGGGAGGTGGCAAAAAAATTGTACAGAGTATTTACGGAAAAGGACTGCGAGCTTGTTGAAATAAATCCCCTGCTTATATCAGACGGAAATGCCGTAGCACTTGATTCGAAAATCATAATTGACAACAATTCCCTCTACCGACATACCGAATTGCCGAGGGAGACATCGGAATTGACGGTTATTGAACGAGAGGCAAGGGAGAAAAAAATATCGTTCGTGCAGCTTGAAGGCAATATAGGCGTTATAGCAAACGGCGCCGGGCTGACGATGGCAACCCTCGATGCGTTGAACGAGTTCGGGGGGCGGGGAGGGGCATTTCTTGACCTCGGCGGCACGGACGACCCCGAAAAAGTGAAACAGGCGTTGGAATTAATTGTGAAGACAAAACCCGAGGTCATACTCATAAACCTCTTCGGAGGAATAACAAAATGCGATACGGTGGCAGAAGGCATAATAGGATTCATGAAGGAGAATGAAACACCCGACATAGTTGCCCGAATAAAGGGAGTTAATGAGAAAGAGGCAAGGGAAATGCTGAGTAAATATGACAATGTCATTGCTGTTGAATCTTTCAAAGAAGTTGCAAAAAAGGCATCTGAAATAGGAGGTGAATAAATGTCGATATGGGTTGATGAAGATGTAAGGCTGGTTGTTCAGGGAATCACGGGACATCAGGGCAAATTTCATACTATGGCGATGAAAGAATTCGGCACAAAAGTTGTTGCGGGGGTGACTCCGGGCAAGGGCGGCGGGAATGTGAACGGCGTGCCCGTGTACGACAGTGTCGAGGATGCAATGGAAACAGGGGCGAATGCGAGCATAATATTTGTTCCTGCGCCCTATGCCATGGACGCCGTCATCGAAGCAATAGATGCGGGCATAAAACTTGTTGTCGTAATAACAGAGAACATACCGTTCCATGACAGCATGAAATTTGTCCATTACGGAATGTGCAAAGGGGTGAGGATTATAGGACCGAACTGCCCGGGCATAGCATCCCCCGGAAAAGCAAAAATAGGCATATTCCCGAACCAGATATTCAGCAAGGGCAGCATAGGCGTGGCATCGCGCTCCGGCACATTGACATATGAAATTGTGGCATCTCTCACGGATGCGGGGCTGGGGCAGTCGACATGCGTCGGGCTGGGCGGCGACCCCATAACGGGCTCCATATTCATAGATGCACTCGAGGCATTTGAAAGGGATGAGGAGACAGAGGCGATAGTTCTTATCGGAGAGATAGGCGGCACGGCGGAGGAGGAGGCAGCCAGATACATAGAAAAAAATGTTACAAAGCCGGTGTATGCGTACATAGCGGGCAGGACGGCACCTCCCGGAAAGCGCATGGGACATGCAGGCGCCATAATATCAGGCGGTATGGGCGATGCCAAATCCAAGATAGAAGCGCTTGAAAGTGCGGGAGTGAAGGTTGCAAAGTTTCCTGCAGATGTGGCGAAGTTGATAAAAAATGATACGTTCATTCGGTAAATGGAAGCCGGACATAAGCGAAAAAGCGGTGGTGGATGAGTCGGCACTTGTAATGGGAAATGTGGTTGTAAAAGACTATGCTTCCGTATGGCCGGGAGTCATCATAAGGGCTGGCGAGAACGAGGTGATGATAGAGAAAAATGCGGCAGTGATGGACAGAGCGTTCATCGAAGGGCATGGCAGGGTTGTTGTGGGAGAAGGAAGCATAATATCCCACTCTGCAGTCCTCCACGGAAGCAAAATCGGAAGGAACGTGCTGGTCGGCATAGGGGCAATTGTTCTCGAGGCGGAGGTCGGCGACAACAGCATTGTGGCTGCGGGCTCTGTCGTTACAAAAAATTTCGATAAAAACTCGTTCATTCTGGGCACTCCTGCAAGGAAGACAAGAAATGTGAAAGACGAAGAAATGGAGGAAATAAAAAAGACAGCCCTGGAGATAAGGGAAAATGCAAGGAATCTGGGTTAAATATGTGGCATCTTATATTTGCCATGAAATGGGATTCAGTCTACTTTTTGTTTAAAAACAAGTGACAGTAAGATACTTATATTGGAAATACGATTGTTAATGTGAGGTGAGAGGTGTGAATAAATTAGCCAGAGCTATTTTGGCAGTTTGTGTGGTCTTATCTCTAACTGCAATTTACCCCGTAGGGGAGAATGTTTTATCCGCAAATTATGATGCCCGCCAGACCCACCGCAGATATACGGTCCAACCGATTGCAAAGTGTGGGTGAAATATACTTACAACATCACCATCACTGATCCCGATGATGACCGTCTTACAGAATTGTACGTTAAATTTGGAGATGGAACAAATTCGACTCTAAAGCCACCGAGTTCAGATTGCTGCAAGGGCTGGCGATCTGGGATTACGCTTATGGTATCACATGAATGGAAGAAATCAGGCAATTATTCGTTGGAAGCAAAAGTCAGAGATATAAGATGGAACTGGAGCGACTGGGGAATGCTGGATGTTCATGTGCCGAAATATAAATCAAAAGTTGAAAATCCCGGATTTCCGGTTTTGATGAGAATGTTTACATTAATTCATGATTTTTCGTTCAAAACCCGGATTCATTATACGCTTTTTTCGATAACGGCTCATGAAAGTAAAGTTGCCGTATGGAACAAATTTTCTGGAAGCGAACACCGGATGGGAACGTCATATATGTGATTTACCCGAATGAAGTTATGCCTGAGTTAAGTGAAGAGAAATACTCAAGGGATTTTCCCCGTTACCTTATCTCCTTTCTTTCACCTGTAACCATGTAATTTACTTTTTCTGCCATTTTGCATGCATGATCTGCGCATCGTTCCAGATAGCGGGCAACCATTGCGTAATGCATGCATCTTGTAATGTTTTTAGCATCTTCCATCATGTATGTTATGCACTCCCTGAAGATTGAATAGCGGAGAGCATCTATCTCACTGTCCCTTTCTTCAAAGTCTTCTATGAGAGATACATCCTCATTTTCAAACGCTTTGAGGGCATCGTCAATCATTCCGCAAACCATGTCTGCCATGTGAGGTATCTCAACCAGTTTGGCAATGTGGGGCTGGTCAGCAAGTTCAATCGCCACTTTGGCAATATCCTTTCCGTATCTCCCTACCCTTGTCAGATACGTAATCATCTTCAGCACGCAGGCAATGGTGCGCATATCCTTTGCCATTGGCTGGTACAGTGCAATAAGACTGAGGGCATCCTGCTCTATTTTCTCGTCCATCTCTGCAATTTTCTTCTTCTTTTCTATAACCTTGGATGCCAGCTCCTCGTCCCTTTCTTTAAGTGCTTCCACTGCATCTGAGAGCATTTCCTTCGCCAGATCGCCCATTTCAACAACTTCTTTTTTGAGTTTTTTCAACTCTTCATGGAATTTTTCAACCATTTTTCTCACCCATCATACCAATTCCCCTGTTACATATTGTTCGGTTAATTCATTCTTTGGCTTCTCAAATATGTCCTTTGTGGGCCCAACTTCAATAAGTTCGCCGAGGTATAAAAAGCCAACGTAGTCACTCACCCTTGCCGCCTGTGCGGGGGAGTGGGTAACAAGAATGATTGTGTAATCCTCCTTGAGTTCGAATAACAACTCCTCGATTTTTTTTGTGCCCACAGGGTCTATGTTGGCTGTCGGCTCATCCATGAGCAAAACTTTTGGTCTCATTGCCAGAGCCCTTGCCACAACCAAGCGTTGTTTCTGCCCGCCGCTCAAGTCTGAAGGGTAGTCCCCCATTCTGTCCTTGATTTCATCCCAGAGTGCTGCTTTCTCAAGAGCCCATCTGACCCTTTCATCCAATTCACCCTTATTTTTCACGAGTTTGTTGAGTTTCAGGCCGATTGCAACATTGTCATATATGGTGAGGTGAGGAAAAGGATTGGGATATTGAAACACCATTCCCACTTCTCTTCTCACTTCAATCGGGTCAATATCAGGGCTGTAAATATTCTCACCAAAAAGAAAAACCTCACCTTCCACTGAAGCATCCTTGTTCAACTCAAGCAGGCGGTTGAAAGCGCGAAGCATCGTCGATTTTCCGCACCCGCTTGGTCCCATCAATGCAAATACAACATTCTTCGGTACTTTAAGGTCAACGCCTTTGATAACCTCGTTATCTCCGTAAGATATTTTCAGATTTTTTGTCTCTATTGCATAATCATTCATAACTTCACCTCCTTCAGACTGCGCCTTATGGGTATGAAAACCGCAAGGAATATCAAAAGTAAAACAAGCGAGGCGCCCCACGCCATTGCATGGTCACTTGCGCTCGGACTCTGCACGAGAGTATATATCAAAAGCGGAATAGCTCCAACTGGCTGGGAAATGCTTTGAGGATAACTCTGATAAAGCCCTCCTGCCGTAAAAAGCAGCGGGGCGGTTTCCCCGGCAACCTTTGCCATGCCTATCAAGACTCCTGTCATGATGCCCCTCTTTGATACTGGAACTAGCACTCTGAGAACAGCCTTGAATTTCGTCAGTCCCAATCCGAACGAAGCCTCACGGTAAGTAAATGGTATCTGCCTCATCGCCTCATGGGTGTAAACAGCGACATACGGCATCATAATTATTGCCAGGGCAAAAGCTCCTGCAAAAGCAGAATATGTGCCCATGGGTATTGCAATTATATTCATGACAAACACCCCTACAAGTATTGTTGGAAACTCGAGCATTATCTGCAGAAGGGCTTTGGTCAATCTTCCTATGGCGCTCTTTGGGTATTCATAGGCATAAACTCCTACAAGGAATGCTATCGGAAGACCTATCAATGATGAAAGGAAGGTCAGCATGAAAGTTCCGACTATTGCAGGACCAATCCCTCCCTCGCTCAGCGTACCTGTTAGGAATATGGGCCCCTTCTCCAGTATTGGCGGAAGCCCGTTCATAAGAACAGTGGCTATTATGTGAAAGAGGGGAAGTATGGCAATTAATGTAACCACCCCCACAGCCACCAGAAATGCTTTTTCCTTTACTTTTCTGAAATTAAATGTTAACATTCTTTTCCCACCTTCTCAACACATATAAGCCAGCTGAAGTAACTGAAAGTCCTATGAAGAACAGAGCCAGACCCGCTGCATATAAAACCGGAAGCATGTGGCCATATATGAATGCATTTCCAAACTGATTTGCTATTAATGATGAAATTGTATAACCCGGGGCAAAAAGATTGGCGCTTAAATTGAATGTATTGCCCACCACCAGACTGACTGCAACAGTTTCTCCTATTGCCCTGCCAAAAGCCAGAATGATGCCGGAAAACATTGCCGGTTTGATATAGCCAAGCATAACCTTCGTTGCTTCGTAGCGCGTCATGCCAAGAGAGAATGCTGCCTCCCTGTATGCAAACGGGGTCATCTGATATGCCTCCCTTATTATGGCAGATGCAAACGGGGTTACCATAATGCCCAGCAAAATCCCTGCCGAAAAGTAACTGAATCCTGTGATGGGAGGATAACTGAATATTGGTATGAAGGATAAATACTTGTGAAGAGGGGTCATAACGTAATCTTTCAGAAAAGGAACCAACACGAAGGCACCCCATATTCCGTAAACTATGGTAGGCAGACCTGCCATAACATCTGATGTTATTATCAGCGTATTTTTAATTCTCCTAGGCGCATAATCTATGACGAAAATCGAGTAGGCTATCGACAGGGGAAGAGCAACAATAATGGCTATTATTGAGGTATATATGCTGCCCCATATCGCAGATAGAAGTCCATAGTATTCCTTGCTCGGATCCTCAACAGCCCTCCAGACATCTTTTAAATAGACAGAAAGCCCCTCTCTTTGGAATGCCGGCATTGCATTATAAAAGTAAACTATGAGCATGCCTGCAAATAATACCAGTACGAATATTACTGCAGGAGAGGTTACAAGTTTGAATGAATCTATTCTGTTACCCTTTTTCTTTGAATAAGCGGCTATTGCAGCCTTTATTTTTCCGAATATTTCACTGACTTTCTCTGATATCTTTCGGGCCATTTAAATCATCTACTCTGAATCTGATTCATTCATTATCCTAATATTTGGGGGAAGAGGAGGGCGAGATTTAGCAACTGCTGTTTATTGAGTTTACGGCATTAAGTCCTATCTGAGTTACTTCTGAAGGCAGACCCACATATCCGGGAGCCAGATTCTCTGATTTCTGTCCCTCTGTCAGCACCCATTCGAGAAAATCTTTTATTGCCGTTGCTTCGCCTGAATTGTAGTGCTTGCACTCATTGTTCTGCCATACCAGTATGTGCGTGAAGGCAACTATCGGATATGAGTTATTCCCAGGGGCATTTAGCATCTGTTTCAGATTTTCTGTATATCCTTTTGTAGGTGACGGTATATATGATTGAACACCTGCAACTGCAGATTGGATGGTCTGGTCTGTTGGTTTTACGTATTCCCCATTCTTATTCTCGATAGATACGGTTGGAAGATTCTCCTCTATGGCAAATGATAACTCGGTATAACATATGCTGTAGTCTGTTTGCTTCAGTGTTGCAACCACACCAGGGTTACCCTTTCCTGCAAGTCCTCTGCCCATACCATCTGCAGGCCATTCAACTGTTTTTCCCGCTCCAACTTCATTTGCCCATTTATCACTTATCAAGCTCAGATATGTGGTGAATATGTCTGTTGTTCCGCTGGCATCGCTGCGGTGGACAACTATTATTTTGTTGTGCGGAAGATTCGCGCCCGCATTTAATTGTTTGATCGTATCATTATCCCAGTATTCTATATCTCCAAGGAATATGCCCACGAGAACATCCTTGCTTAACTTTAAACTGCTTACATCCGGAATGTTATAGGATATTACCACCGCACCCACAACTTCGGGAAATTGAAGGGGCTGGTCTCCTGTGCCCAGAAATTTATTCCATGTGTCCTCTTTGACGGGCGGGTCAGACCTTCCTATCTGCGTAAGACCGTTCAAGAAAGCGTCCTGCCCGTGGCCAGAGCCGCCGCCTTCGTACTCTATTTTCACATCCGGATGGTCTGCCTGGTATGCATCAATCCACTTCTGTATCTGGTACTGCGGAAAGGTTGCACCCGTAGTGTGCAGTGTTATCGTTCCCCCTCCGCCTATGCAGCCGGACAATGTTGTGCTTATTACTATTATGGCTGCTACTGCTATTATCGTTCCAACTAATTTTTTGTTTTTAACATTCTTCATTTC
>CAZQQE010000057.1:0-8071 GCA_964595325.1 uncultured Thermoplasmatales archaeon
CAAACCCTTTCATCTAATCACTCTCCAAGTGTTTAATGCCGTATCCACTTATAAATATTTGTTGCCGGCGGCAGGCACTCAATTTTATATAGCATAAAACCGATAAAAAACCGTGAAAAAAACTCCATGTGAGGTCATTGTATGGGATATTCTGCCCTGTATACGGAGGGAGCTGGCAAAAAGTATGGCGGAATTCGGGCTGAGCGAAACGGAGATTGCTGAAAAAATAGGTGTGACAATCGCTGCGGTTTCCCAGTACTTCTCTAACAAAAGAGGGATGACCACGTCTTTTGACGGCGACATTATGAGGGAAATAAAAAAATCGGCACAAAAAGTTATAGAAGGCGAGGATGCCATCAAGGAAATATGCCGCATATGCTCTCTCATAAAAGTGAAGGAGGGGATTGATATTCCATGCGGGATATGAAAAGCCCCGATACGGTACAGATTTATTTTCGGATGTTCCTTATTATCGCTTCAGGTATATGTTCCAGCAGGTCTGAGGCTGTCATTCCGTAACCCTTTTTTTCAAAAGCGGAATTGCCTGCCGTGCCGTTGATGAATGCGCCCATTCTTGCTGCGTTGTATGCGGGAACACCTTTTGAAAGCAGCCCCCCGACAACGCCGGAGAGCACATCGCCTGTTCCTCCGACCGTCATGCCCTCATTGTGGATATGGTTCAGCTTTACTCCTTTTCCGTCGCTTATTATGTCCACAGCCCCTTTCAGCAATATTGTGCAATGACGTTTGTGTGCCTCCTCTATCACAATCTCCTTCCGCTCCTCCAGTTCCGACGGAAGGGATAAGCCCGTCAATTCCTTGAACTCACCGGCATGGGGCGTTATGACGACATTGCCTTTGCATTCCCTTTCGCCGAAGACCTGTATGGCATCTGCATCCACGACCATGCTCTTGCCCGCGGATATGCACCCGTCGATTATGTCCCCCACAGCTGCCTTCGTTTCCTCATTGCTGCCGAGCCCCGGCCCTATCACGACGGCATCCGCCCTCCCCAGAAAATCCTTTATCGCCGGAACGTGGCTTTCACGCAGAAAATCGCCGTCAAGAGATGCAACGATAATATCGGGAGAGAAAGATGCGACAACCCTCCACACCCTCTCGGGCGTAAAAACAAACGATAAATCCGCACCGGTTCTGAGGGCGGCCACGGCGGCAAGCGCAGGAGCGCCGGCATAAGGTCCGCCTCCTATCGTGAGCACAACGCCGTTCTCTCCCTTGTGTGAGCTTTTCGCCGGCACGGGATAATAGACCATGTCGCCCGGGCCCACCTCCGCCTCCGCCGCCTCCGGAATGCCTATGTCCACCACAAATATTTTGCCGCAATTTTTTTCATCCATCCCGTCCTTTCTGGCGTGGAATGTCACGGTGACATCCGCCTTCACCGCCCCTCTGCCCCCCATGCCCGTGGGGATGTCCACTGAGATTACGCGGGCAGGGCTTTCGTTCACTTCCCTTGCAATTGTTCTGTAGGGTTCTCTCAACTCTCCGGACATGCCTATGCCAAGCATTGCATCGACAATGAGTTCACTATTCTCAAGCACTTTGCCAATTTTATGATTGTACCGATGAACCGGTATGCCTGCCCCTTTCACCTTTCTGAAATTTTTTCTTGCAAGCGGTGTTTTGGCATCCTTTACCATGATGACCTCGACCTCACGCTTTTCGGACAGATAACGTGCTGCTACAAGACCGTCCCCCCCGTTGTTTCCCCCTCCGCATAAGACCGTGCATCTTTTGAAATCAAATTCCTTGAGAGCGATTTCGGCAACCGACTTGCCTGCATTTTCCATGAGCGCTCCGGGGGGCACACCGTAAAAGGCCGAGTTGGCATCAAGAACCTTAACTTCCATCGCCTTCATACAAAAAAGTTAAACATTGAGAATATATAACATTTGCATATGATGCCAAATATGGACCCCCGTCAGCTGAACAAATTGATGAAGCGCATGGGCATGTCGGTCGAGGAGATGGAAGGTGTTGAAGAAGTCATCATAAAAACCTCCGATGCGGAATATATATTCAGAGATGCGGAAGTCACAGTCATGAATGTGAAGGGGCAGAAAACATATCAGATAGCGGGAAGCCCGGAAATAGTCAAAAAAATGAACGAGGAGGATGCAAAACTTGTCGCAGAAAAAACTGGAAAAAGCATGGAGGAAGCAAAGAAGGCTCTCGAGGAGGCGGACGGCGACATAGCACAGGCAATAATCAGCCTTTCCTCATAAACATCACAACCGCATCCTCACCGTTACCGTAATAAGAGGGGATGATGCCCTTGCGCTCAAACCCGATGGAACGGTAAAATTTCAACGCCCCTTTATTCCTTATTCTCACCTGAATCTCAATGATAGAAACATCCATAATTTTTGCTAGTTCTTCTATCAGCTTTTTTCCGTGTCCCTTCCTCCTGTATTCGGGATGGACTGCCAGAGATATTATGATACCTTTGTCCCCCATCTTCACGCCTATTATGTAACCTGCTATTTTCCCTTTTTCCTCTGAAACGAGGAATACTGCCCGCAAATACTTTTTGAAAACGAAAGCAGGATACGGATGCTTGAACGACAACTCCTCTATCTCCGCAACCTGAGGTATATCCTTCTCCGTGCATTGACGTATCATCGTAATGAAAATACTTTCCCTTTTAAAACTCATTCTATCTATTGAGCAAAAGGCGGTTGCGAACTAATCCCCTACCAACTCTTCTTTTGCCTTTCTGACACCTTCGTAAATTTCTTCTTCATCAATGCCGACAAAATTTCTTTCGAGCATGAGGGGTTTGCCGTTAATTATTGTTGATGAAACATTGAAGCCGGATGCGGCGTAAACTGCATGCGAAACAGGATTGTGCATGGGCATCAGATTCGGCATGTTCATATCAAGGCATATCAAATCCGCTTTCTTTCCTTCTTCAATGCTCCCTGCATTTATGCCAAGGTATGATGTTGCGTTTACCGTAGCCATGTCCAGCGTCTGCTGTGCCGTCACGATTTGAGCATCCCACCGATGGTGCTTGTGGATGAGGGCTGCAAACTTCATTGTTTCGAACATATCGAGCTTGTTATTGCTCGCCGCCCCGTCCGTGCCGAGAGCGACGCATGCTTTTGCATCGAATAATTCCGGTAGGGGTGTGAAGCCGCCTGTCGCAAGCTTCATGTTGCTGACAGGGTTATGCGAGACACATGATTTTGCACGGGCTATCTGTCGCACCTCCTCCTTAGTTATCCATCCGCAGTGGGCAAGTATGGTTTTTTCAGTAAGCAACCCGTTCTTCTCCAGCTGCTCTACGGGGCGGCACCCGTAGCGCTTGACGACGTCATAAACTTCCGTTCTGGTCTCGGAGCAGTGTGTATGGATAAATGTTTCATACTTGGATGCGAGTTCCGCAGATTTTTGAAGTGTTTCGGGAGAGCACGAGTATGTTGAATGGGGAGCGACAACGGGCGTAATAAGCTCATCATCCTTCCATTTCCTGATGAATTTCTCGCATTCCGGTATCAGCCTTTCCTTTTTCATCTCGGGCGTATCAAAATCAATGATGGAGAAGCCTGCAAAGCATCTCATTCCCATCTCCTTGCATGTGCGGGCTATTGCATCCTCAAAAAAATACATGTCGTTGCATGTTGTTGTTCCCGTGGCAATCATCTCGAGCAGGGCAAGGCGCGTGCCAACCTCCACCATTTTTTCATTCAATTTCTTTTCAACAGGCCATATCCTTGTCGTAAGCCATTCCTCAAGTGTTAGGTCATCGCCATAGCCGCGCATCAAAGTCATGGGCAGGTGTGTATGGGTGTTTACCAGCCCGGGCATGACCATTTTTTTTCTTATGACATACTCCGCTTCGGTCGATATCCTTTCGGACACCTCTGCTATTATATCATCTTCTATGTAAATATCTCCCTTTTTCACCCTTCTTTTATCATCCTGAGTTAATATGAGGGCGTCTTTTATCAGAATGCTCATCTTATTCCAGCACTTCCAGGTGGTATGCCTTTATGAACGGACGTTCATCCCCCACCATTTCTCCTTCCACCTCTATTTTCTTTCCTTCAAGCTCCATCTTTTCATCGATAATCACGCCTGTCACGCCCTTATCATATGAAAGACGGATAAGATAATGATCCCTGTATGGCACAACAGCTTTGGCAATTCCTCTGACAGTGACAGTTCCTCTGCCCGATACCTTTGTTTCCTCTTCTCCCCCTTCGCCCTCCCAGAACTTATTGAATAAATTCCTGAGGCTTCTGAGTATACGCTCGTCAACCGTACGGAATGCAAGCTGTCCCTCCCGTATCTCCCCGGAAAAAATCAGGGCACGGTCTCTTCCAAGAGCAAAGTTACCAACCACCTCGGAATTCTGCTTTGCGCCCCTCGAAAATGCAGTTTCCACCCTGACCACGACTTTTGAACCGCTCGGTGCATCCATCTTCAGTTTTTCGGCAACGATGAGAGGATTCTTTAATTCCGATAGACTCCACTTCTTTGCAATCTTGCACGTCTCCACTACTTCCTCTTTCCTCCAGCTCAGCTCAATTGCTATCGAGACCGCTATAATTCCCACTACAAACCCCACGATAAGGGATATTACATCCACAATATCACCAAACTATAATAGTGAGACTGGTATATAGATTTGATGACCAAACTTACATTTATCGGAACAGGGGGCGGCAGATTTGCCACTATACTCCAAAAAAGGGCAACGGGAGGTATATACGTGGCGGACAGGGGCATACTTATACACATAGACCCGGGGCCGGGAGCGCTGGTGAAAATGTATGATTTGGGGCTTGACCCGACCCAGACGGATGCGTTGCTCGTTTCTCACTGTCATCCTGACCACTACAATGACGCAGAAATTTTGATGGAGGCGATGACCATGGGTGGCAAGTATAAGAGGGGCGTGGTGATAGGAAGCGAGAGCGTGCTGCAGGGAAAGGGAGAATACCGTCCGCTCTCCAATTACCATCAGTCTCTCGTGCGGGAGGTAAAGGTCGCCCATCCTGGAGATGAGTTTACCCTCAAGGAGTGGTATAAGGTGGAGATAACGCCCGCCCATCATTCCGACCCCACAACCGTGGGTTTCAAAATGCACTTGAGCGGCGGTATAGTTTCGTATACCAGCGACACCGAGTTTTTTGAGGGGCTGATAGAAGCCCACAAAGGAGCGAGAGTGCTTGTGGTATGCATGACCCGCCCTCTGGAAGGAAAAATACCTTTTCACATGTCAACGGAAGATGCGGCAGAACTGATAGAGGGGGTGAAGCCGGAATTTGCTATTCTCACACATCTGGGCATGAAGGTGATTCCCGATGCAGCGGAACAGGCCACATGGATAACTGAAAAGACGGGTATTTCCACAATCGCAGCCAAGGACGGCATGAGAATATACGCAGGAGATAAGATAGAGGTAAAGAGAAGGTAACCGCAAGCCATTTACCGGGCAAGGAAAACAATAGATATGCCGATTCAACATTACATCAGATTCTTTTTACATATGGCGCTTATGGGGCAAAGCCACGCCATTCACAACGGGGTATGTGTATGATAAAATGCCAAAGGCATTTTTTCCCTTGAGGAAATCAACCATTTATTCCCGTATCTCCCTCATGCCTTTGCCTTGCTCATTTTTTATATCTTATATCTTCTCCAGTATCATCTCCGCAACTTTTTTGCCTGATAACAGCATCCCTCCGAATATCGGTCCCATGCGTGGTGCTCCCATCACCGCATTTGAAGCCATGCCTGCGGTGTAAAGTCCCGGATAGACTTCGCCTGTGTTTTCCACGGTCTTCCGCTCTCCTTCATCTGCCCACATGAATTTCTCCCCCTCAACCCGTCCCGACGGTGTTTTCAATCCCGTTTTTTTCTCCACTATGCGGCATATTTCCGACGGATGACCGGTGCCGTCTATGACTGCTTTTGCTTCAAGAGATAGGGGGTCGACATGCATGCCGGCCGCAAGAACGCCCGTCCAGTTGACGACTATGCCGCATATTTTTCCGTCCTTTGCCATCACATCCTCAACCGTCATGGAATTGAATATCTTCGCTCCTGCGTCTATTGCTCCTGCTATGAGTTTCGAAGTGGCTTCCACGGAATCCGCGATAAAATAGCCGTCTCTCTCCTCGCATTTTATTCCCACTTCCTCGAGAATTTTTTTGCCGTCTTCCTGGACAACGACGACCGGAAAGCTCATGCCGCCGCCCCACATGCCGCCGCCCGGCGAAACCTTGCGCTCGAACACGCAGACATTCTTGCCCGCCTCTGCCAGGTAGCGGGCGGCAGTCAGCCCCGAGGGGCCCGCGCCCACAATTGCGACATCCATACTCGTCGCCTGCATAAACTTCCTGCTGAACTCCTCAAATATGCGTTTTGTTATCTCAATATCCTTTATTTTCATCTTGTAAAGGCATCAAAATTCGATATATATTACTTCTCCCTGCTCCTGCCTTTTGTGAGCAGCGATGGAAGGTGTATCATATAGGAGCCGTCCTTCTGTATTATAATGGATTCATCATCCATTAGCTTCTTCAGGTTTATGCGGTACTCGCCCACCTTCTCGACAGATATGCTCTCCACCTCGCTGTCCTGCTTTGATATGCTTTTCTCGATTTCTTCCTTCTTCTTTCCTATCTCCTTCAGCAATTCTTTTATATTCTTCGGTTCGATATGAAGCCATTCCTCCTCGCTTTTTTCATCTGCCCTTGCTTTTATTATCTCGTTTATGGACTCCATATCGACCTCACTTTCCTTAAGGAGTTTTTGTCGTTCCTTCTCGCTAAGGGGCTTCTTCGTGTAAAAGAATTTTTTCCCGCCGCAGACGGGGCAACCCTTGAGAATATCGGCCGAACCGTCCTCAAAAACTTTTCCGCAATTCAAACACTGATGGGGCATTTCTATCTCCCGAGAATGATGGTCTGTATCACATCGTTGTCCTTGTGTATCGTTTTAAGTTTATCCGCAGGTCCGATGACGGTCATACGGGGCGGGCGTATTTTACCCAGCACCTTCTGCAACCAACTCGGCTTTCCGTCTTCCCTGTATCCGTCCATCTCTATGCCTATGAACTTATCAGGTTTTATCTCTCTCATCGTTTTTTCTATGAGTTTGGACTGTTCCTCCGGTGTGAGCCCCCTTTCAAGCACAAGCACTTCTCCGCGTTTCACCTCGTTCAAAATGAAATCTATCTTTTCCTCGAGAGTCATGCCCTCGAGCTTTTGATGAGAAATCAGATTTACTTTTATTTCGTTCATATTATTTCCTCTTTACCTTTCCAAACAATTTTACCATGACTTCGTACAGCATTTCAATGTTATAACCTGTCAGTGCGGAAATCGGAACAACATCATGCTGCGGGAATGCCGATTTTATGGTTGCAGGTGTTGAACCGTCCAAATCGATTTTGTTTGCGGCTATCAATACAGGCAAATCCCTTGCTTCAAGGTTACCTATTATTGTAACATTCACCTGAGTAAAAGGATTTTTAGTACTGTCCATGAGCAATATGACTCCATCCACATTATCCAGCCATCTTATTGCTTCTATCACCCCTTCTGTTGCTTCCTTAGCCCTTCTCTTTGAATCCTCCTCATCCATTCCATGCTCCATGAACTCGTGAAAATCAACTTTTGTTGCTATTCCGGGGGTATCAATAATATCGATTGTCAGAGAAGAATTGTCAGTTCCTATTACAACATTATCTTTCTTCTGTGCCCTTCTGGTTTCATGCGGGATTTCTGATACGGAACCAACCACATCCCCGCTCCAGTCCCTAGATATACGATTGGCAAGCGTCGTTTTTCCCGCATTGGGAGGGCCGTATATGCCTATTCTTACGTGCTTTTTTCCAAAAATGGATCGAAGCGCTGATTTCAGTCTTCCAAGCAGTCCCATCCTTATCTCCTCGCATACATGGGGTTGCATTTATTTAAATTTTGTTAAAAAGAACCCCTGAGCCCTTTTTCTTTTCAAAAAAGAAAAAGTGCTTCACCCCAAAAAGAAAACCAACCCTTTTAGGAAAAGCGTTGACAGAAAGAGCTTTTTCTTG
>CAZQQE010000058.1:0-7902 GCA_964595325.1 uncultured Thermoplasmatales archaeon
CGCAAAGTTGGTTGTAGTAGCAAAAAAGGATATCAAATAAAAACCTATAAAGTAGAGATGAAGAAGGTAAAAATAAATGGTAAAGACATGGCTCAACCTATCAAGAATAAGGGGGTAACATTTAAAGCTTATAATAATGAGATTCGTAAAAACCAAGCTGTTATGTTGGCTATTACTAAAGTGTATAAAGGGAGGGATATGAAGTATTACACTAATGATGATGTACTTGCGGGGTCACATATGTTAACAGGTAAAGGTGCTGACTCAAAAGAGAAAATAAATAGTAGAACAAAATATAAATATCATAGTATAAGATATGTTGAGCCAGACGGGGGCTATCCACAGTGGCTACATTGGGAAACACATAATGGTTATAGTTATTTAGACTACCAGTCCGACGTATTTATGGTCACAGGTATGTGGGCTGTATCCCCAAAACAAGAAGAATCTACTAAAAAACTTGGAACCGATACCAATCCAGAGGATGGATTGTGCATCTCTTGGGACACAACCAATATTGAGGACGGATGGTATACTTTAATACTTGAGATGAAAGATAAAAATGGATTTATCGGTACAGATACAATGGTTGTGGAGGTAAATAATTCAAAAGATGAAATTCCACCTGAAACTACAATTATAACTCCCCCGGACGGAACTGAATTCGACGAAAGCGGTATCGAAGTTAGCGGAACGGCCACGGACAACGTTGGGGTAGTAGAGTTTGGGTACCATTATCAATGGGATGGAGGCGAAACGAGTGATTCCTGGGAAGTTGGCAATCTATCAACATATGAGTTTACCTTTCCACTTGTCTTGCACCCCGATTGGAACGAAATTACGGTATATGCAAAAGATGCTGCTGGAAATGAAGGAAATGACAGTGTTAAGATCTTTTACTATCCTGAAGAGGATACAACCCCGCCTGTTACAACTGAAGAAGTTGGGCAGCCGAGCTCAGAAGGTGGTTACAAAGTAACACCCGGGACACCAATATGGCTCAATGCAACAGATGATTCATCCGGTGTGGCTAACATACATTATGAAGTATGGAGTGATGAAGACGGGGATAACAATGTAGATACAATGAAAGCAAATATTACAGCTACTGCTCCAAGTGTAGAAATCCACTTTGCAGAATATGACGTATATTCTGGCATCGCTGAGCTGCATTTCTATGCCACTGATAATGCCGGAAACATAGAGGAAATGAAAGTCAGACAGCATCTGGTACAGGAGTGATAAGTTAGCATACCTTAAACGAGCGAGAGAGATATCAACTACGAGATGAGTTAAATTATTTTTAAAAAACATTTTTTAAACTCGGAGGGATTTCAAATAAGGGCAGGGTGAAAAAAATAGGAGAAAAGGCGACTCAAGACGTTTCCCCTTATCGCTGGATAGTGCTGGCTGTTTTCATGGTTATAGCATTGCTCTCGCAGCTGCTGTGGCTTACATTTGCCCCGATATCTTCCGGGATGAGGGAATTCTTCGACGTAAGTGCTTTTGATATATCGCTTCTGTCACTCGTGTGGCCCCTCATTTTTGTCGTATCTGCAATACCTGTGGGGATATTCATAGACAAAAAAGGTTTCAAAACAAGCGTCGGGATAGGGGCGGTATTTCTTGCCGTTTTCTCGGTTCTCCGTATATTCTCCGCATTCCCCGACCACAATTTCATGCTTTTGCTCATTGCCCAGAGCGGCGCAGCCATCTCTCAGCCCTTCATCTTCGGCAGCATAACAAAGCTTTCTGTATCATGGTTTCCGGAAGATGAACAGGGGCTCGCTACAGGACTCGGAACAATTGGGTTGTTCATAGGAATGATGCTCGCCCTTGTGCTCACACCTGCGCTTTTTCTCTCATACGGAGTGAGCGGCATGCTTGTTATCTATGCAGCTGTCTCATGTATCGGAGCGTTTCTGTTCATGGTTCTTGCAAAGGAGAAAGAAGTTTCATATACCGAAGAGGTTGCCTCCACATTCACATTGAAGGAACTCTGGAATTTGTCCAGATTGAAAGATTTTGCCATACTCGAATATGGTTTCTTTGCAGGTGTCGGCGGCTTCACGGCAATTATGACATGGCTCGAGGAGATGCTCAATTCATTGCACGGAATAAGCATTGACAAGGCAGGTATCGCCGGCGGGCTGCTGATAATTGGAGGGATTGCAGGCTCGATAGCCATTCCGGCGATTTCGGACAGAGTCAAGAGAATAAAACCCTTCGTACTTGCAGACATGCTAATAGGTGCGGTCATGCTCTACTTTCTTGGAGTTGCAGACGACTTTTTGCTCATCGCCGCTATATGTTTTATAATCGGCTTCTTTCTCATGTCAGCGCTTCCCCTCGTTCTCGAGATATCAAGCAGGATTGCAGGCAAAGGAATGGAAGGAAGGGCTTCCTCCATGCTCTGGTTCTTCTCGCAGCTTGGCTCCATGATTTTAATAGCAGTCATAGAACCCATAAAATCAATGTGGGGCAGTTATTACTATTCTCTTGTATTGATAGCTATTCTGTGGGCTATCGCTTTCCTGCTATTCATCGGTGTTTCGAACAGGGACTGAACGGTCATTGTACCCCATATCCCCATTTATCTATGGTGTATTTCCAGTAGCCGTATATTTTTTCTTTCAGCTGCCCGTCTATGCTGTAGACATGGGGCTTTATACCGGATTGAGCGGCAATATAGCCGGCAAAATCATTTTTGTGCTCCTCGAAGCCGGACAACCCCAGCTCTTTATGCACCCTCTCCACCTCTTTCAGAGGTTTCTCTATCAAATCTTCGTATCTGACCTCCGTGAAGTTTCCGTCCGGTATGTTACCCTTTTCTTTAAAAAACTTATCGAACATATGGTTGTATAGGCCAGCCATCGCTTTCTCTATCGAATCGTCGTCCCCCGGCTTCTGAACAGAGTAAAGGGGCATCTCAGAATTGATGTCCCGCTTCATTGACAGAAAGACGTGATACGGATTCCGGTATATATGGACAAACTTTGCATCCGGAAACATTTCTAGCAAAAGATTGATTCTGGCGGTGTTTGCAGGATTTTTCAACACGAGCTTCCTGCCGCCTCCTGCAAGGGCAACTTTCTTCAAATAGTAAAGATATATCCTCTTCCATTCTTCCACCGCCGACTCGGGCACATCTTCCATGCACACGAATTTGTAATAGAAATCCATTTTTCTGGGAAAGCACCAGCCGTTGTAGAAAGAATAAGGACATAGGTTGCCCATGGCATACTCCTCCTCCTGCGGCAGGTCGGCGCCGAGCGGGACGTTATCCTCGGGGCGTGTCGGCGGGAGTGATGATTCGACCATCGGTTTTATGAGCTTTTCAGAGCCGAGAAACACTGAAGGCGTGACGGTCTGAAATGTTGTGGGATAGGCGAAGTTGGGATTCTGCGAAAGAAGGTTGTGCAGGTACGTTGTCCCACTCCTCCAGTGACCTATAATGAATACAGGCGGTTTTATTTCCACATTTCTTATTTTTCTGCCGAAGCGGATTTTTTCAAGCACATTTAGAGGAGACATCGCCGCACTCATTGCAATCGAATACAGAATGCGAGGGATACCCACAGCATCCACCCTGAAATGATTCTGTGCGAGCAGCCGTAGCAGGTTTATGAACGTTGAACCGGGAAGAGGCGTAAAAGTCACATTGAAAGGGTCTATTTCAATGGATGATTTCCTGCCTTTCGCCATGATACCTTCAGATGTAACGGTTTTTGCCATATAATGCTATTGAATGTTTCTGCAAAACGTTTTTATCGCCTGCCCAAATACATTATGTGATATCATGAAAGCAGTTGTATTGGGAGGAGCGGGGGTGATGGGAAGCTATGCCGTGGAACGTCTTTCCAAGGAAGATATTTTTTCGGAGATTCTCGTTGCCGATATTAATGAAGAAAAGGCGAGAGAGATAAGCGAAATGAGCGAAAAGCTGGACTACACGAAGGTAGATGCCACCGATAAGGAAGACCTCTCAAGAGTAATCAAAGGTGCAGACGTTGCTGTGAACTGCGTCGGTCCCTTCTACAAATTCGCACCCCGCATTCTCGAGACCGCCATAGAGAGCGGTGTTGATTATGTGGACATCTGTGACGATTATGATGCAACTCAGAAACTGATAGATGATTTCAACGGCAAAGCAATAGATGCAGGCGTAACATGCATTGTAGGTCTGGGTGCAAGCCCTGGAATCACGAATGTTATCGCTTCATACGCCTCCAGCCAGCTCACATCTGTTGATGAAATAAAAGTATACGTGACAAGAGGAATAGAGGAAGCGGCAGGAGGGGCCATTCCATACCACATGCTCCACTGCTGGCTTGGCGAGGTGCCTATTTACAAAAACGGCAGTTACCAGAAAGCAAGGGGGCTTGTCGACGGCGAGGAATATGTGAAATTTCCGGAGCCGTTTGGAGGGGCAAAGGTCTATTACTTCGGTCATCCTGAAACAATTACTCTGCCGCGTTACATCAAAGGCGTGAAGAACGTATGCTGTAAGGGCACATTTTTCCCGTCTGAATTCCGTCAGGCGCTTCTTCAAATCCATTCCCTGGGTCTCCTTTCGGAAAAGCCGATTAATGTGGGCGAATATGACATCAAGCCCCTCGACTTTATGGCATCGTTTATACCATCCATGGGGAAGAACATAAGCACGAGGGGATATGAGGTACCGGAAGGAGGGGCGGTCATGGTGGAAGTGAAGGGAGAATATAACTCACAACCGAAAGTTTACACATTTGCCGGCACTTCTCATATGCGGGAGGGAACAGCCACTCCGGCGGCGATTGGCGCCCGTATGATAGCTGGCGGAACCATCAAATCCAACGGTGTTCAACCCCCAGAAGCGTGTGTGCCGCCGAAACAGTTCATAAATACCCTGCTGGAAGACAAGTTGTTCGGAGATGTCTGGATCACGACCACGGAGAAGGTGGAGGGAACTCTGTAAAAATAGATGAAGATTGCAAGATTTCATTTGAAACAGTAAGGGGGAACGAGGGCAAGGAGGAAATGCGGGGAAAAACTAGGCGACCCTCATTCCCCTTATGTGCTATAATTTGCACCTTATGAATATCATATTAATGCTACTATATAAATGTTTCTGGGATGCGGTGTTGTGGAATTTGGTTAAGACATGAGCACACGAATCACGTCGCCATAAACGAATTCACCCATTCAGGTCTGGCGGGCTCATTTGCCCTTACCTCAAGCATGTCCTTCCACTCCCCATCCGTCAATCTGTCGCCTATAGGCTGCTTGAACTCATAATAGCTGAAAACAGGTCCCGCTCCGACCACGATTTTTCCATGGTCTTCGTACGCCACGAGCATCAAATCCGCATAGCCTACTCCTTCTTCCAGGCAGTTACCCGTATTCATGTCGGTATGCACATCCGCCACCATTGTCAGCTCTTTTCCTTTGCCGGTGCCCTCGACAGCCCTTTCCATGCTATCCCCGAAATTTTCTATGAATAACAAATCGCTGTCGTCCAGCCCGCTGCCTTCAAGCTCCTTTACCGAAATATTTACAAGCCTTTGAAGCGCATTTTCCAGAACACCGAGCCTGTTCTTCTCAGTCTCGTTCAGAACATTCATGTGGTCGAGCCCTTCAAAAGTCATATTAGTCAACGCTTTCAATCTGAGATAAAATTCCGGCACGGGCTCGGCGTAGCCGGACACCGGAGAAGGAGGCATGCTTGTGAGTTTGGGAGTATAACTCTGCTTTGCATATAGTATTGTATCATGCCTCAATTCCGTCCACGAAGAAAGAGCGGTCTGCAATTCCTTGTCAAGCCATGCGTTCGTTCTCATAAAAGCAGGGTAGCCGTCCCCGAAGTCCTTCAACAGCGCCTTCAGCGTGTAGAGCCATCCCCAGTACAAATTCCGGTTCCATTCGGTGACATTAAATCCGTCAAACTCTTCCCTCAACATTGCAAGCTGCTTATCATAGCTGGTGTTAGAATTTTTATCCTCATATGCGGTATCTCCTTCATACACCAGTATGTCCTTCGCCCTTTCAGAACCCATTACCGCCATGACATCCAGCCCCCGGGGGAAGCAGCGAGCTGGCCCGCCATCCGTAATCTCCATTGTGAATGGCCTGTCATCGCCAAATTTATTTCCTGCATACATGCCGACTGCGGGTGAAACCAGCTGCTGGAACATATACGAGTCCGGAACGAAACGCTGCCCCATGAAGCGCATACCCTTGGTTTTATCGAGACATTCATCCAGCTTTTCCTTTGTGAACGGCGGGGCTATCTCGCATGCGCCGCTGCCGCCGTATATCTGCGGACTTCTCAGCTGTGCAAGCTCCGCTTCAAGGGAAAGCAGCCCGTCGTCGCTTGCGAGGGCCGTAAAATTAAATGCGGAACCAAATACTTTCTTTATTGAATCGGAGTATTCGACAGGCGTCAAATCGTCTGCCAGACCTACAAAGAAGGAGGTTATGGCATAGATGCGTTCCCATTTGTCCATTGATGTCCCGCCTCCTGCGTCTGTCTCGTTCAGTTCAATTGAAATGAGAGATGCCTGAACGGTGGCTATTTTTGCGTCCTCCTCGCTTATGAGGGCGCCTTCACCTCCTTTGAGAAGGAATGCCATCCTCCCGTACCACATCATTGCTTTGAAGTATCTCTCCAGCTTCTCCGATCGGGTGTAATGGCCGCGGGGCACATATTGGGAGTAATCCTCGTCATAACCGAAAATGGCGCTTTTCTCAAATCCTTTATGATTTTCGATTGCATTCAGTTCCGCATTTACATCATCCTCTGCATAGTCGGGCACATTTACCCCCACCTCCCTTATGTTCTCGGAGCCGTTGTATCCTTCCGAAGGCGTCTGGAGCAATTCCAGCCCTACCATGAAGAAAGCAACATTGCGTCTTGCAGCTTCCTTCAGCAGCGCATTGTCAAACGACTCGTAGTCACTTTCCGCCTTTTCCGCCATCGAAACACTTATGTTCAGGATGCTGTCAAAAAGCTCTCTCTCCTCGATGCTTTTAAGCAATTCGTTGAACTGTATGTGGTAGAGGTGCAGGAGACTGTCGGAAGTGATGAATATCGGTACGTTCTCGCCCTTCAAATTTTTGTACGCCTCGACAACATCGTTCACCTTTCCGTAATCGATGACAACGAAACCGTTCTTGGCAAGCAATGATTTCTGCTCGCCGGTCAGATTGAAAAGGGCAGCCATCTCCTGAAAGTTTTCAACTTTATCAGGGTTGAGAGGTAGAGTATAACCGCCGGCGTTCAAATTTACGGAAAGCCCCTCGTGAGAGTAATAAGAGGCAAACGCCGCTTTGGGATTGCTTATATGAGCCGCCTTTACCGGAGAAATCTTCATTGTATTTTCGGTAATACAGCCGCTCAGACTACTTAAAATGAATGCACCTGCCATGGCAATTGCCACCATCTTTTTCATAATGCCACCTTCAATCCATACTAATGGAAGCAAGGTATAAATTTTTATGCAAAGGCTACTTGGTTCAATGCTTCCCGCAAAATTTCTCGTAGCATATTATCTCTTCAATGCTTTTCCTCGTTTTTTCCGCTTGCTTTCCTTCGGGATATCCGAGCGTCATCAAGGCAACGATTTCGCAGTTCTCCGGCACTCCGAGCAATTCTTTTGCCCTGTCCTGATAAAATGCACCTATCCAGCATGTCCCCAGTCCGTACGAAGTGGCGGCAAGCGCTACATGCTCCATGGCTATCGCTATGTCTATATGCCTTGCCGGAATCCCGCAGGTCATGGTATACCCGGTTTCGGTGGAAACGCCGGCTATGATTACGGGAGCGGTTCCGACAAATGTCTGCCCCTTTGCGACCTCGACCATCTTTTTCCGTTTTGTCCCGTCTGTAACAACAATAAACTTCCACTCCTGCCGGTTTTTGGC
>CAZQQE010000059.1:0-7893 GCA_964595325.1 uncultured Thermoplasmatales archaeon
ATCCTGCCAATTTGTATTTCTCAAAAGATGTTACCGATGTCACTTGACAATACAATCACTAAAACTTTTTAAGCCCTGCCCATTTATCTGCCGTGGAGCGATTCAAAAGCAAGGGCATAAGAGTTGCAACAAAGGTTCAGGAGAAGGCGATAAAGGAGGTGGCGTTGCGTCTCAAAGAAAACCCTTTGATGGTGCTCCCGGAATGCCAGGGAGAATGCAGGAAGTGCCATTTCAAAAAACTGCAGGTAAAGCTCGAAAATCTGAAAGGGGCTGACGAGAAAAAATTGACGAAGTATTCTTCTGGAAAGGATCTTGTGGCGGCTGTCGCCGGCACCATCCTGCTTGCAGACTCGAAAATTTCATATTTTGCAACCAAGGAAATCGGGGGCAGCACGTATGTATATGCAAAAAAGGGCAAAGCCAAGGATGAGAAGATGCTTGCGGTGCAGAATTTCAACGATGCTCACATACGCATGCTCGGCATAGTCGATGTCGCATCAAGAAAGAAGGTGTATGTCTATTCTCTCAAAGACAGGATGGTATGCACGGGCAGCAATCCAACTCCTCCGGAGGAGTTTGTGAAATTCATCATGAAAAAGCTGGGGCTCGAGAACGGGATGTGCAAGCATATGCTTAGAGACGAGGGGAAGACACACATACGGATAAAATGGATTCCTGCGGGCATGGAACTGAAAATATGCGAGGAATGTGCTTCCCGCAATACCGTAATGGAGATGACAAAATATTTTTATTCGCCCAACATAGAAAAGGAGTTCGAGGTGGATGTCGAGGGAGAATTCATCTCGTGCAACAAAAAATGTGACACCTGCTTTATTGAGGATGCATTGAAACAGCATGTGGACGATTCGGAATACCTCGGCGGAAAAATCGACGATAAAAAATTCATCGAATACTGGTACAAGAAGGTGCAGTGGAATATAGAAAAGGTGCACGAAGGCATTTTCATTCTTGACAACGTGTGCTACGGAAAAGATGCGGAGGCTGTCATTGAAAAGCTCGACCCCAGCGAGTGGGAGGAAATCGCCCTTCGCTACATTCTCAGCCGGCTGGAAAGACCACTGATAATATCAAACGCAACGCCGAACAAAATACTCTCGAAATACTGGACGGAGTACGGGGAAGACATCGTCAAAAGCATAGCCGGAGAGAAAGGGATAAAGCTGATGGAAGGGTTGAGAAACCACACGCCGTCGGAAATTCTCGAAAAGGTTTACGGCGAGGTGGAAAAGCAAAAAATTCTGGAGGAACTGCCCAGTTACAAAAAACTCCCTCCTCTGGCGGAATTTGCGGACAGAATAGCGAGAGCGTACAGGGTGGGCGGCTACAAGGAAGCATTGAAGGACATCCACAACGAAAAAATGGACGTCAAGAAGAAGGCTATTGCCTATGCATTTCTGCTGGCGATAGGGAAGGCTGAGGGCGAGGAATGGAAGTATTCCGACATGGAGAGGGATTTCGGGCACCAGCTGGCACAGTACGCCTCGTTACTTTTGGAGAAAAAAGGGGACGAGTACGGCAAAGCACTGCAGGAGATGCTCACCATGACGGGCTCGACGAAAAAACTTGAGAGGTAAAATGCCGGAAAAATCCTGCGGAGCGGTTATTTTTTACGGCGGTAAGGACAGAAAATACCTCCTTCTCAGATACGGCTGGGGGCACTGGGGATTTGTAAAGGGGCATGTTGAGGAAGGCGAGGACTGCATACAGACGGCGGTGAGGGAGGCGGAGGAGGAGGCGGGGCTGGCGGAGGAATGGCTAGAATTTATCCCGAATTTCAGAGAAAAAATAGATTACTTTTACACCATGGAAGGAAAGAGAATCCACAAGGACGTGGTCTACTTTCTCGCAGAATGCCGGGCGGATGCGGCGGACAGAATAAAACTTTCTTATGAGCATACGGACTATGCATGGCTTTCTTACGACGAGGCGGTGAAACGGCTCACGTATGAAAATGACAGAAACATTCTGGAGAAAGCCGAAAAATTCCTGAACAAAACAAGCCGTAGTAAGTAGCCTGTGAAATAAAAGATGCCAACCTTTACCATGCCTCGATAAGTTAATAATCCGGGGTTATACCAGCACGATGAAAGGTCCTGCCATGAAGAAAGCTGCTGTGGATGCAGACTCGTTTCCCACGCTTATGGTAATGATTCCCGGCCCTATGCCCACGGGCAAAATCCTTATTGTTATTTCACTTGCAGACGGGCCGATGGTGCCGCTGCTGGATCCCCCGTAAAATATAAGCCCCTTCAGCTCGACGGACCATTCGGTTCCGGGCAGCGGACCGCCGCTGGTATTCCTGATGGTTATCGTCATGCCGAATCCCCCTTCTATGGAAATTACTATATCCGAAGGCATTTCGGCGTTTTGGGCATCAACTTTTTCAAATGAAGATGCGGGAATTGCCAGCATGAAAAATGCCAGTATACATGCAATTACCTTCCCAACTTTCATTTTTATCCCGTAATACATGGGCTTGCCGGTTTATACGCTTTTCGTTTCATAAATTGAATATCCATATCCGTTGTTCATCGCTTGCTTTGTCGCCGTAGCGGTCATATGCCTCCACCGTGATTTTATGGCTGCCGGCTGCATGCTCGTCCCAGAGCCACTGATACGGAGCGCTGCTGTCATTGAACCTGAGGCTGCCGTCGACATAAAATTCCACGTTTTTTATGCCGGAAACGGATGACGGGGAAGCTTCTATATCTATTCCGCCTATAATAATCGGCGCAGGTAGGGGCATTATTTTTTTGTCGAATATGTAGAGTGCATTATCCGGTTTTGCAATCTTCACCCCTATCTCGGACGATTTCACTACAAATTCGTCGAACGGAGTGCCGTTGACATATCTTGCGGAACATTTAATTTCCATATCCGGAATGGAGACGTCCAGAACGCAGTAATGATAAGCCTTCTTGCTGATGTTTATGAACGATGCATCCTCCGGTTCGTACAGCGGCGCCCCCGCCCCGCCCGTGACAATATAGGTTATGCCGCCTATCGGTTCGGTGCGCTGGTAGTAATGGTTATGTGACTGGAAAACGAGGTTGACGCCATACTTTTCAAACAGCGGTTCCCATGCCGCCCTCACGTCTATGCGAGGGCTGTGGCCGCCGCTGCAGTATATGGGCTCGTGAAAGCAGACAATTTTGAACGGCATGGATGTTGATGACAGATCGTCCTCAAGCCATTTGTATTGAGCCGAGTTTACGCCCCATGGCTCGTAATCGTCAAGCACTATGAAATGGCAGGGCCCGTAGTCAAAGCTGTACCACATCTCGTTGTTCGGCAAAGAGAAAATTTCGTAATATCTGCTGTTATTGTGCTCATGATTTCCGAGCACTGCAAACATCGTTGAATTCTGCATCAATGGCATGGAAAGAGTCAGCCATTCATCCCACTGCCCCCGGCTTGCGCCGTCCGCCACCATGTCTCCTCCGTGTATGACAATATCGGGATGCTCGGCGTTGACAGCATCCGACACCTCCTTCGAATGCACCCAGTTGTCCCATGTTCCACGGCTGTCACCGAATATCACGGCTTTGAAATGCCCGGTGGAAAGGCAGTTTGATGCAAGTTCGAATTCGAAATCGCCGCTTTTTTCGCCGTCCGATATCACCCGGTAATGGCCGGTGCTGGAAGGCGGATGTATGGTTACCTCGTGATGATACCCTCCGCCGGCATATGCAATATGGCCGTAACTCTCGTTCTCGCCGTATTCAACGCTGTTGTTTGTAGCGGAAAAGGAAGTTTCCCAGACGATTGTTATGCTGTCGTCGGTGACATTTTGCGTATACGGCCCGGTTATGCCGACCTGCATATTTGCAAATCCGGGCAGTGAATAACCACCTGCGAACAAAAACAACACTGCCAGAACGGCAAATTTGTTAAATTGCATGATTTTAAAGCAACAAGC
Organism: uncultured Thermoplasmatales archaeon; assembly: GCA_964595325.1. Lineage (GTDB taxonomy): Archaea > Thermoplasmatota > E2 > UBA202 > DSCA01 > VBQP01. The sequence goes on from CAZQQE010000059.1 coordinate 3,941, forward strand.
TCTTTATAACTTTTATCTGAAACGCCGGTGCAAACGGAAAAGTTTTTTAGACAGGTTATCTTACGGTTATGAAGGGCCCGTGGGGTAGCTTGGTTTATCCTCGTGGCTTTGGGAGCCATGAACCCCGGTTCAAATCCGGGCGGGCCCATCTTCCATAAAAAATAAAAATGTGCGGTGCATTCTCAACCATCCCGCCTTAGCTCAGTCTGGCTGGAGCGGCCGGCTGTAGACCCAACGGCCACATCTGGCTCTGCTGCCGAAACCGGCAGGTCCCCGGTTCAAATCCGGGAGGCGGGACTCTCCATCTCCATTAATAAAAAGAAAGATTTATTTCCCGCCTCACCTTATATTATGGAATGACATTAACCTTTGAACTACTGGTGCTTTTCATAATCGGGCTGTTTTTTTACATCCTTTATTCGTTATTTTACAGCGCTTTTGTCGAGGTGGGCTTTTCGAGATGGGAAGCAAGTTTCATTGTTTTCGGTTCCATAGTTTTCGGCATGGTGGACATTCCTCTTTTCGTATACCGCAACTGGGTCATTGCAATAAATATCGGGGGTGCTGCGATTCCGATTGCCATAAGCGTTTACCTGATGATTAAAAAAAGGTTCGTATGGTCGGCAATTGCAGGCATACTCATCGTTTCATTCTTTACGTACAAAGTTACCGCCGTGAGCAGCAGAGGCGTGACATCATCCTTCCCTCTGTGGCTTCTGCCTCCTGTCATAGCAAGCATGTTTTCTCTGGCAGCATCATATAAAAAGCCGAAAAAGGCTGCCCCTCTTGCATACGTTACCGGAACGCTGGGGGTTCTCGTAGGGGCGGATTTCTTACATCTTCCGGAGTTGCTCGGAACGCCGATGTCCCACCGCATAGTGGCGTCCATAGGCGGGGCAGCGATATTCGACATGGTCTTTCTTGCGGGAATAATAGCGGTGCTCGTGGATTCACTGTTCATACTGAAAAGATAACAGCACCGGCAATTTATTTATACAAATGAAAGATTTGCTCGGTATGAAACTGAAAGTTATTGCAGCCGGAGTTGTTTTTTTGATGGTGAGCAGTTTTTTTATCGGCGGAGGAATCGCCCAGAATAGAAAAGGGGATGCAATTTCAACACCTGTTTCAAATTATGAAAACAGCGACAAAATTTTCGAGAAATCCATAATCATGCTCATGCGGATGGCTCATATGTCGGCATTGTCGGCAGCCATAGTCAAAGGTGATAAACTGGTATGGGCAAAAGGCTTCGGTCTTTATGACCGTGAAAACGGCAAAGAAGCGGATGAAAAGACGATATACCTTGTTGCATCCATATCAAAGACATTCACCTCGACGGCCCTCATGCAGCTTCATGAAAGGGGGTACTTCGATCTCGATGACGATGTGGATGAATACCTGCCTTTCAGTTTGAGAAACCCGAATTTTCCCGATGTTCCGATTACATTCAGGATGCTACTTGCCCATCAGTCCAGCCTTGCCGAAGACCCTCCGGGATTTTATGCTTACATCCCTGGAGACCCGGAAGTTGAGGGCTATCCCTATCCTTGGCTGGAAGAATATCTTCTGCCCGGAGGAATAAATTACATACCCCAGATATGGACGGATTTGCCCCCCGGGTCGGAAATGAATTATGCAAATGTCGGCTACGGTCTGCTCGGATATCTGGTCGAAATAATATCGGGCAAATCTTTCGAGGAGTACTGCAGGGAGAACATATTCGAACCTCTCGGCATGGAGAACACGAGTTTCCGCCTTGCAAATGTCGACGCCGGCAGGGTCGCCGTGCCGTATGTATTCCGGAACGGTTACCAGCCTCTTCTCCATTACGGCATACTCGTCTATCCGGCGGGAGGGCTGAGGACAACGGTCACGGACCTTTCCAGATTTCTAATAGCCAATATGAACGGTGGTGTGTACAACGGGACACGCATTGCCAGCGAGGAGAGCATAAACGAAATGCATACCGTTCAGTACCCGGGCAGAAATTATAATTTCCAGTACGGACTCGGATGGCAGATATGGAAAACATCCGGGGATACATACATAGGGCACACGGGCGGCTTATACGGAGTGGCCACAAAAATGGTTTTCAGGAAATCGGATAACACGGGCGTGATATTCTTCACGAACAAGGAAGTCAGCAACATAAGGGAAGTCATAGCCTTTTCCCTGATCGAACGAATGCTCTTCTGGAAGGCAGACGGATTCAAGCTGTCGGAACTGCGGGAACCGGCGATAGAGGAAACCGTGTTTTCCAACAAAAATCTGCTGGATGATTCCATAAGCAGAAATGAAATTGTTCGGGAATTGCCGGAATTCGATTACATTCTTTCCGGTTTGAATTCGAGGTGAATGCCGTACAAAAATCTTTTTTATTTTAGCCCGTTTATCTCCGTGGAAAACGCCGCCGTAGCAGTCGAAAAAAAATATGCAGGAAGAGCAATAAAAATTTTGCTCGAGCAGGATATGCTTGACGACACAAGGAGAATATGGCGGAATGGCAGCGAGGTGCAGATACCCGTGAAAGGTGATGTATCCTTTCCGTTCCCCCACTCGTTGAAAGAGCAGGAACATGTCCTGTACAGAGGGCAGGATATCCCGTTCAATGAAATTAAAGCGAGGGCAGAGAAAATTTTCCCGGATGGCAATGCAACCCTTCCGAAAAAGTGGGAGAAAGTGGGAGATATACTGATTCTAAAATTCCCCGAAGGGATTGAAAGAAAGGAAGAAATATCAAAAATTTATGCCGATGTGCTGAAATGCAGGGCCGTGCTCGAGGATACCGGCGGGATAAAAGGCGTAAAGAGGGAGCCCGTCGTTAAACACATCTGCGGAGATAAAAATACGGAAACAACGCATGTAGAAAACAAAATAAAATTCATGCTTGACGCATCGAAGATAATGTTTTCTTCGGGAAACGTGGACGAGAGAATAAGGATGGCGCACGCCGGCAGGGAAGGAGAAGTAGCCGTGGATATGTTTGCCGGTATAGGCTATTTCTCCATACCGATGGCGGTATACTCCGGCACAAAGGTGTATGCATGCGAGATAAATCCTGTGGCGTACCGCTATCTCACAAAAAATATAGAACTCAACGGTGTGGAAAAAAATGTAAAAGCGTTATACGGTGATTGCAGGGATGTTGCGCCCCGCGGCGTCGCCGACAGGGTTTTGATGGGCTATTTTAAATCAAAAGATTTTTTGCCGTATGCCCTGAAAGTGCTGAAACCGGACGGCGGGGTTATACATTACCATACCACATGCCCCGTGGATTCATTTCCCGAAGAGCCGTTCCATGATGTGGAAAGCGCCGCCCGTGCCTCCGGAAGAAACGTTGAGTTGCTTTACCACAGGGAGGTGAAGTCGTATGCTCCGGGCATAATACACGGTGTGCTGGACGTAAAGATATCCTAAATTTCTATTTCGGAACCATGCCTCAATAGGGCAAAACCCTCGCCCCTTTTTCATCAACGCTGCATGTGTAAACTTTTCCGTATTTTGAAAGCACCTTTGCAATCCTTTTTGTGTCGCCCATTGCAAACACTGAATTGCCGAGCATGCACATAGAAGCCGTGCCGTATTTGCATGATTCCTCCACCGCCTTTCTGACCTTTTTATTCATGAGCTCCGTTTCTTCCGCAAATCTCCTCGAAAGCAAGAAGAAATTTTCGAGGGTAGGGCGGGCAAGTATTTCATCCGTGCATTCTCTGCCGACCTCCGAAATTTTATCTGCCGTTCTCTCATTTTTCAGTATATCTTCGGTTTTTATTTTATCACCCAATACGGCAACCACCACCTCCCCGCCGCCTTCTATCCTGCTTATCTTTCCGTTCAGGCCTGCTTCTTCCCTTATCTCTATTCCGCCATGTGCAGAGGAAACAACATCTCCGAGCCCTGTTGAGTGCATCACCTCCGCAATGTGGGCTGCCCTGATTGCCTCCTCCCTC
>CAZQQE010000060.1:0-7810 GCA_964595325.1 uncultured Thermoplasmatales archaeon
TGCAAAGGACAACATACCTTTCCATACAATCATATGGCCGGCGATGCTCATGGGTCACGGCGGTTTGAATTTGCCATATGATGTTCCTGCAAACGAATATCTGACCTTCTCGGGCGAGCAGTTCTCGAAATCTAGGGGAATAGGCATATGGATTCCTGATGTTCTGAAAAAATTCGATGCGGATGCGATAAGGTATTATCTGTCCATAAACATGCCCGAAAAGCACGATACGGACTGGAACTGGGAAGACTTCGTGGCAAAGAACAACAACGAGCTTGTCGGAACGTACGGCAACTTCATCCACCGTGTTCTCACGTTCACGCAAAAAAACTTCGGGGAGATACCTCCGGTAGGCAAGCTGAACGATGACGACAGACGCATTCTGGAAGAGATAGAAAAGACGGCTGATGAGGTGGCGGAGGCGATAAAGTCATGCCATTTTAAGGAGGGTATAAAGAGGGTGATAAAGCTGGCACAGACCGGAAACCAGTACATGAATGACAGCGCCCCGTGGAAACTCATAAAGGAAGACAGGGAAAGATGCGCCACCGTGCTCCATGTCTCTCTTAAAATCGTAAAGGCGCTTGCCGTATTCTCCGCCCCTTACATGCCGAAATCCTCGAGCAGGGTATGGCGTATGCTGGGTCAGAAAGGCGATGTGAGCGAATGGGGAAAAGGGCTTGAGGAACTTGAAAAAGCAAAACTTGAAAAACCCATACCGCTATTTGAGAAACTTGAGATGAAAGATATAGTTACGGAGGAGCCGTTCTCAAAACTTGACTTGAGGATTGCAAGAATAGAAGAGGTGAGGGAACATCCCTCAGCCGACAAACTGTATGTGCTTGACATAGATGTCGGCGAACTGGGAAAGCGGAGAATCGTTGCCGGCATAAAACCGTGGTACGAGAAGGAAAAGCTCGTTGGAAAAAAGATAGTGATTGTGGCAAACCTCAAGCCTGCAGTGATAAGGGGCATACGTTCGCAGGGGATGCTTCTTGCAGCAGATGACGGCACACCATCTATGCTCTCTCCGAGTGATGAGCCGGGGGAAAGGGTTTTCATGGAGGGCATAGAGCCGGAGCCGGCGGATATGGTGGATTTCAAGGAGTTCGAAAAGATAAAGATGACGGTGAATGACAAGGGATTCGTGGAATACAAAGAAAAGATTCTGGTGGACGGAAAGGGGGCGGTGAAGCCGGACAGGGCGGTGGCGGAAGGTGCAGGCATACATTAACCCAAAGCAAAATAAAATTGTTCTAGTGAGGCAAAATTGTCTTTGCAGGACAACAATTTATATATATTGTGATGCATTACGTATGCACGATATACATGGTAAAATACAGCACTATATCAGTTCCGAAAGAGTTGCATGATGAACTGCAACGCATGGTGGCAGAAAAGCCAGAACTCGGATATTCAAGCATTGCTGAGTTCTGCAAGGAAGCCATCCGTGTTCATGTCACCAATGTAAGAATGGAGCGAAGGGAGGCATTCATTCAGCGGATAGACCTTCCGGGATTGCTTAAAGATATAGAACTTGCATCGCAAACAAAAGGAGGCGAATACCGCCGGATATTCGAGAGTTTGAGAGATTGCGCCTTCATCATATCGCCGGACGGGAATATAACCAACTGCAACAATGAAATCGTAGACCATCTGGGGTATACAAATAAGGAGGAGCTTCTGGGGCGTGACATATCTCTGCTTTTTGCGGATAGACAGAAGATGAACGAAATGATGGATTACGTGGCGGATAACGGCTTCATAAAAAGTCATGCCATTAAAATGGTTAGAAAGGACGGCAAACCTCTCGACTTTTTGTTAAGCATCGGGGCTGTAGAGGAAAAAGGAAAAATTACAGGATATGTCGGAACAGGTAAGGATATAACTGTCAGGAAAATGGTGGAAGCAAGACTGAAAAAGGAGAGGGATTTATTTTTCAAAGTTATAGATGAGATGTATGACGGAGTTGTTATTCATCAGGATGGGAAGATAAAGTTTGCGGGAGGCAGGTTCGAGATAGTGGGTTATACCTCGCAGGAGCTGGAGAGAATGAATGTTCTGGATTTGATTGCCTCCGAGGACAGAGAAAGAGTTACAGAAGTAACAAGAAAGAGAATCGAAGGCAAGGATGTTTCGCCCATCCAGAGATACAAAATTATCTCTAAAGACGGGGAAATAAGAGAAATGGAAGCATCAACCCGCATCATAGATTACGAGGGAAGACCTGCATCCCTTTCCGTTGTACGGTCTCCTGTAGATCCGTGTTAAGATTAAATATTCATTTGCCATTATTTATCAATGTTCGACCTTCACTTACATACGTGCTATTCCGAAGACGGCCATGAAAAACCCGAGACAATGGCTAAAGTTTTGAAAAGAAAAGGCTTTGCGGGTATGGCGATAACGGATCACAATACAGTGGAGGGCGCATTGAAAAAATATCATTTTAACGAATTCATCGTCATCCCCGGCATAGAGGTATCCACGGACAGGGGGCATATACTCGGTATAGGCGTGCAGGACAGGATAACAAAGAAGAGGGCTGAAGATGTCATCGACGAGATACATGATAACGGCGGGGCCGCAATTTTTGCTCATCCCTACCGCATTTTTTCAGGCGCAATCAAAAATTTTGAAGGGTTGAAGTTCGACGGAATAGAAACCTTCAACGCCCGCAGCTTTCCGAGTCAGAATAAAAGGGCGGCAAAGCTGGCTGCCGGGATGGGCGGGGCAACAACAGGCGGAAGCGATGCCCATTATTCGTGGGAGGCGGGGCGGGGCTATACCGTAATGGAAGCGGAAAGCGTCGATGAAGTGGTGGAGAAAATACTTAAGAAGGAAACGAAGAGCGGGGGGCAACCCTCGATTGCCATGCCGCTGAAATCTGCTATGATGGCACTATATGCATATGCCCTCAGAGGATTCATAAGAGTTTAGTTTGCATGGAGGTGCCGTAAATCAGAACTCCGTTTTCAATTCAATAAGTACGAACGGGTTTCATCAATAGGGAAATATGCTAAAATTCGGAATGAAGCCAAATGGAAACTGCTGCAACTCAAACACTGCCTTCCCTGCTTCCTTGCCTGTTCGCATGTTGCTTCCGGGCTTAAGACCAATTTTCACTTCATCAGTTCCGCTTTCTTGCGATAGAATTCCCAGCTCTCCTTCATCTGCTTCTTTATTTCTTTAAGCTCGTCCTCGGTAATGCTTTTGAACCTGCCCTGCATTTTGAGCCAGTCCTCCACCGGCTTCGGCTCCTTTGTTCCTTCCACTATGCCCTTTGTCGGGCCGTTGAACGTCAGTTTGCCGTTCTCGAATTCGTACAAAAGCCATGAGCCCGTCTCGACCGCAAGTCTCGCCATCTCGACTGTCTTGCTCATATCGAATTTCCATCCCGGAGGACACGGAGCTATTATCTCCATGTATTTCGGCCCTTTTATGCCCTTTGCCTTCTCCGCCTTCCGATACAAATCCGTCGGATATGCAATTGATGCCGTGGCAGCGTAAGGCGGGTTGTGCGCCATCACTATCTCTGCAAGGTTCTTCTGCCGCTCCTTTTTCCCTGTCCACGTCGTCGTCGTCCATGCCCCGTAGGGTGTCGCCCCGCTGCGCTGTATGCCTGTGTTCGAGTACATCTGGTTGTTGTAGCATATGTAGATGAAATTTGTTCCCCGCTCGATTGCCCCTGACAGTGCCTGCAGCCCGATATCGTAACTCCCGCCGTCGCCCGCCCACGCCAGCACCGTTATGTCGTCCTTCCCCTGAGCATGCAACGCCGCTTCTATGCCGGATGCAGATGCAGCCGCCGCTTCGAATGCTATGTTCATCGTGGGGATTGCAAAAGACGATTTCGGATATATGGACTGGATGACGGCACTGCATGATGCAGGCACCGTTATTATGGTATTTTTCCCGAGGGCTTTGAGAACCGTTCTCAGCCCGATTGTGGCGGGGCAACCCGGGCATGCCGCATTACCCTGCAAAACGTATTCTTCTTTGGGCAAATCCTTTATTGCTACCATTTATCTCACCTCCACGGAATACCATCCGTTTTTGTTTTCCTCTGCAAGTTCGTACATCCTGATTATATCCTTATGGGTGACATCCCTGCCGCCGAGTCCCGCTATAAACTCGTTTATGTTATCGCCGACGGTTGCTTTTATCTCTGTCGCCACCGCCCCGCCCATCCCCGGGGATATGTCCCTGTCTATGACAATGAGTTTTGCCTTTTCTGCGATTTTCCGCATCTCCTCTGCAGGAAAAGGACGGAATACTCTCAACCTTGCAAGCCCGACTTTTTTGCCTTTCGCCCTGAGTTCGTCAACCGATGCATGCGCCTCCGCCCCTATCGCCCCCGTTGCAACTATGACCCTATCAGCATCATCGCATCTGTATTTCTCCACCAGCCCGCCATAGCTTCTGCCGAATTTTTTCTCCCATTCGCTGTCAATCTCTTCGACCACCTTCTTCGCCTTCTGATGGGACAGATGCATATCGTACCTCATTTCCATGTAGTGCTCCGGCCCTATTATGTTGCCGTGCGTTATCGGATGGTCTACATCGAGTTTCCATTCCGGCGAGTAATCTGGAAGGAATGTATCTATGGCATCCTGCGTCGGTATGTCCGCAGGCATGGAGGTATGGGAAAGAATGAAGCCGTCGTAGTTTATCATGACCGGCAGCTGCACGTCTTTATGCTCCGCAATTCTGTATGCCTGTATCACCGTATCGAAAACTTCCTGATTGCTCGAGCAGTAGAACTGCAGCCAGCCCGTGTCCCGCTGTGACACAGAATCGTTGCAGTCGCTCCATATTGTCCATCCGGGCCCTATCGCCCTGTTTATGTTGACCATGACTATGGGCAGTCTCGAAAGGGCGGCCCAGTGCAGCATTTCATGCATGAGCAGCAGCCCGTGGGACGAAGTTGCCGTGAACGTTCTTACGCCCGTTGCCTCTGCGGATATGCACGAAGCCATTGCGGAATGCTCCGATTCCACTCTTATGAATTCTGCTTTCAGTTCTCCGGACTCCACGTACTGCGCCAGCCGTTCGACGATGGTCGTCTGCGGAGTTATGGGATATGCGGATATCACCTTCGGGCGCGCCATCTTTGCCGCCAGTGCAGCTATGTTGTTTGCAGTATCTATTATCTTCATTTTTCCTCCCTCCTCATTTCTATTGCATTCACGGGACATTCATTTGCGCACACACCGCATCCCTTGCAGTAATCATAATTTATTTCCGGGAATTCCTTTTTGTCTATAGCCCCTTCAGGACAGAAAATCCAGCACATCCAGCATTTTATGCACTTGTCTTCATGCAGTACCGGGCGGAATACGCGCCAGCTCCCGGTCTTGCCCATTCCGGCCTCTGTCGGATATGATATTGTCGTCTTCATTTTATCCTCAACCTCCTGTATGCTTCTTCCGCCGCAGCGGCATTTCTCTTGCCCGCCTCGCCCTTCCAACGCTCCATTATTGCCTCGCCGACCGACTCTATCGAAAGATTTTCCATAAGCTTCGGGAGGGCGCCGACTATGGGTGTATTGACAATCGGGATGCCTCCCACAACTATGTCCTTCTCTATTGCTATCCCTGTTGCATCAACAGTGGCAACTTTGAAGGGCAGGTCTATCTCATCGGGCGAACGGGGCGTATTGAGAATAATGGCACCTCCTTCCTTGATTCCTTTCGTAACATCGACGGTGTCCATAACCCCGGTATCCAGAACAACAACTATGTCCGGCTCGTATATCTGGCTCCTGAGATAAATTTCGTTGTCCGATATTCGGGCAAACGCTCTTACGGGTGCCCCCCTCCTTTCCGCCCCGAAAAGCGGAAAAGCCTGAACACCCTTATTTCCTGATTTCAGAGCGGCAGACGCAAGGAGGTTAGCGGCGGTTACCGCCCCCTGCCCGCCCCGCCCGTGAAATACGACTTCAGTTAATGGCATGGTAAATGCAATGCAAGAAGACAATTAATACTTTTCTCAGTTGGCGATGTACTAGAACTTTTCAGGCAGTTACAGCCCGGCCGTCACGTGTATCAGCGCGACGAACAGAACGGCACCGATTGCTGTCAAAGCACCCCATACATCGATTCTCCATCTGAACACCTTCAGCCCGTCCAAGGGGCCGAACGGCAGGAGGTTGAACAATGCAAGAAACGCATTTATGTACGCAATGAACATGGATATGCCAGATATGCTTCCCGTGGAAAAAAGCCCTATGACCAAAAAAATAGCCGAAATCAGTATGTTCGTTGTAGGCCCTGCGGCGGATATTTTCCCGCTTTCTTCCCTGCTGGGTCTGCCCCATATCTGTACCGCCCCGGGAGCGGCAAAAACTATGCCCACTGTAATGCCGAGAAGCAATGCAAGCAGCAGACCTTGAGGAAACATACGGAATTCGGACCAGTATCCGTATTTCTGACCCATGTATTTATGCGCCGTTTCATGACAGAAAAATGCAGTGACTATGGCAAGAAAAGAGAGAGGCATCATTCCCACGGCGGAAGCAATATGCCCGAGAGGGGGATAGGGTACAAAAACAAATGAGAAGGCGACGGTGAGTGTTGCCATCGCAATGAGCAGATGCACGATTTCCGTCCTGCTGAACTTTATTCCCTGCCTGCCGCTGTAATAGTCATAGCCTCCGTATCCCGCAGGCGTGCCGGGCATGTCGTGAAATGAGTAGTAAATTTTTCTCCCGTCCATGGTGTGTAAAGCCGTTTCGTTTATCAATTTTTTCTAAGGTTGTATGCCCTCAGCGCATTTTCGAGCATGCAGGCAATGGTCACGGGCCCCACGCCGCCGGGCACAGGCGTTATCATCCCTGCCTTCTCTTTCACCGAATCGAAATCGACATCCCCGTATATCGCATCTCCTTCCTTAACAATCCCCACATCGATGACGATGCTTCCTTCTTTTACATATTCTTTTGTGATTAACCCTTTCACCCCTGCACCCGTGACAAGGATGTCCGCCCTGCGAGTGTAATCCGCAAGTTTTTTCGTATACACATGGCAGACGGAGATGGTGGCATTTCTGTTGAGCATCATGGCTGCAAGCGGTTTGCCCACGATATGGCTGTGGTTCACAATGACGACATCCTTCCCCTTTACATCTATACCTTCATGCTCAAGTATCTTTATCACCGCAAGCGGGGTGCACGGTACAAGAAACTCATTATTCAGCATTGTCATCCCGATGTTGAACGGATGGATACCCTCTACATCTTTTTTCGGGTCAATGGCTCCGGCAACCTCGCTGTAATCTATTCCGGGAATCGGAAACTGAACCATTATCCCGTCCACGCTGTCATCCTCGTTAAGTTCTTTTACGGCATTCAGAATAGCCCTGCCTCCTGCACCTGCCGGAAGTTTCAGCGTTTTTGATTTGAAACCGACTCTTGCGCACGCCTTTTCCTTGAGTTTTGCATACAGTTCGGATTCCTCGCTTCCTTCAACAAGAATTGTTGCAATGCTAGGGCTGCCCGATTTTTCCCTTATTTGCCCCTCCATCTCTTCCGCAATCTTCCTGCCGTCAACTATGCGCATATGCAATGAAACATCACCGAAATAAAAATAGTTTTGTATCTGCCCTTACATAGGATACAATATTTGAAGAGCGGTAATCACTACGGCAGTTGCCACACCCATTACCACCACCCATTTCGGGTCTATTTTAACTCCTGTCTTTTCCTCTTCGAAATAACGTATTAAACCTGCGGCAGACTGAAATCCGGTATTCTTCTTCTGCTTTCCCATGAAAACAAAATATCTCTTCCCGTATTTATATGTTTTTATCC
>CAZQQE010000061.1:0-7730 GCA_964595325.1 uncultured Thermoplasmatales archaeon
AGTATGATTACCATGCGATGGGCGGTATAAAGGACGGGAAGCACTCCACGATACTCGTCGTTTCCGTATATCCCGCACAGTACAACCCGAAAGACGGAACGGTGGATTACGCAAGCAGCGCGCATATAAAAGTCAATTATGTGCCTCCTGCAAAACCTCTGGTCAAAAATGACGTTTACGATTTGCTCATCATTGCACCGTCTGAATTCAAAGATGCACTGCAACCGTTGGTTGACCACAAAGAAAGCCATGGCATAAGGACGATGCTTGTTACATTGGATGACATTTACAACAGCAACTACTTCCCTGTCCAGGGAAGAGATGATGCTGAGAAGGTTAAATATTTCATAAAAGACAGCATTGAGCAGTGGGGAATAAAATACGTTCTGCTCGTCGGCGGCAGAAAGCCCGGTGTGAAAGAAGAATGGCTCATGCCCGTCAGATACGCATGGGTGTACTGGGTTGATGAAATCAAATACACCAGCGACCTATATTTTGCCGACATATACGATGCCAACGGCAGTTTCAGCAGCTGGGATACGGACGGGAACAATGTATTCAGCGAGTGGCGGTCTGTGGGAGGATTGAAAGACAAACTGGACCTTTATCCTGACGTCTACATCGGCAGATGGGCATGCAGAAACAAGGCGGAGGTAAAGATAATGGTTGACAAGACGATAGCATATGAAACAAGAACAGCAACCAAGCGTATGGTTCTCGCAGGCGGTGACAACTTCGAGGAAGGGCCGGAATACGAAGGAGAGGTCGTCTGCGACAAGGCAGCCAGCTACCTGCCGGATTTCGCTACGGACAAGATATACGCAAGCCAGATGGATGTCACGTCAGATGCGATGAAAGCAGGCATGAATGAAGGTGCATCATTCATACTCATGCACGGGCACGGAAGCCCCATATACTGGAGCACGCACAAGCCGGGCAATATCAACCCGCCGGTATGGGAAGACGGACTGAAGTTTTATGATATTCCCACATTCTTCAATAAGGAATACCCCATTGCCGTCGTCGGCGGCTGCCACACTGCCATGTTCAATGTCAGCTTGACGGTGCATCCGTGGACGGGCGGAATACCCGCCCCGGAGGGAATAAGCTGGTGGTTTGCAAGAAAATATGACGGAGGAGCGATAGCATCGTTCGGTTTTGCGGCTTTTCCCGTAGCAACGCCCGGAGACGAGGGAGACCTTGACGGCAACGGTGTGGATGAGCCGGATTGCGTTGAGTCTGGCTACGGATACATGGAGCTTAACCTGTTCCATGCATATGGCGTGGACGGGGCACAGTACCTCGGAGAATGCTGGGGAGATGCTGTGGGAAATTACACCGCCCATTTCGGTTATCCTTATGAGAACTACCATCTGCATACCATACAGGCATTCGTGCTTCTCGGAGACCCAAGCTTGAAAATCGGCGGATACGGGAGCTGAGCACGAAACAATGAGCGAATATGAACGGGAGCTGAGAGAAATACTCTCGGGCAACAAAACCGTCATAGAGAAAGTGACAAAAAGCTGCAGCGACGATGAAAAGGCAAAGTACCTCCGAATCATAGACTCGCCGTTCATTGTCGTGAGGGCTGCTGGCTCGCTGGGCATCGCAGATATCGTGGCATTGCGGGGCGACATCTCGTTTCTGGTGGAAATAAAGACGAGAAAGGGAAGAAGCATACTTTTCAGCCACGAGGGCGGGAGGATGCAGCGCAAGGCGGAGGAGATGCTGGAGAAATGTGAAAAATCGAAAGTCATGCCTCTCTTCGCATTCCGCATAAAGAACTATCACGGCGACTCATGGCGGATGTTCTCTCTGAAAACGGACGGACTTGAAGGGAGAGCGAAACTGGTTAGCAGCAGAATACCGGAAGTGGAAAAAACGGCGAGTGGCAACTACCTTCTCAAATGGGACAATGGCATGAAGCTCTCCGATTTCATATATTATGTGACATCACTGGCAAAATAGAAACCCAAATGTTAAATCCCCTGCTTCCATACATTCTTTTAATGGATGTAGAATTTCTGGGCGGCGGGGAGGAGGTGGGCAGACTTGGCATATTCACCAGAATCAACGGCAATTCCGTGCTGTTCGATTACGGGCTTACGCCGGGCGAGCCGCCGGAATATCCGAAACAGGCGCCGCCTGTGGACTTTGTTTTTCTTTCTCATGCCCATCTTGACCACTCGGGTATGATGCCATGGCTTTCGCGCAGATACGGTATGCCCATATTCACTACGATAGTTACCCAGGAAATATCAAAACTTCTTTTCAGGGACACGTTGAAGATAGCCGATGCGAACGGATATCCCTTTCCATACGAAAAAAGAGATGCCGAGCAGACGATTAAGGATTTCTCCACGGTGGATTTCTCCCAGACCGTCGAGGCGGGAAACATCAATGTCACAATCCACTCGTCAGGTCATATTCCCGGTTCAGTCATGTTCGAGGTGGAGGATTCGGATACGCTGTTCGCATGCGATATAAATACGGTGGACACACATCTGCTGAGGGGCGCAAAACCCGTGAGATGCAAAACTCTTTTCCTTGAGGGGACATATTCGGGCAAGGACCATCCTCCAAGGAAGGAACTGGAGAAGGAATTCCTCGATAGGATAGACGAAATTGTGAGCAGGGGGGGAAAGGTTGTCATACCTGCATTTGCAGTCGGAAGAAGTCAGGAGATGGCAATGATATTGATGGATAGCGGCTACGACGTCTGGCTTGACGGCATGGGGAGCAAGGTGACGGACATACTGCTCAGCCATCCGGAATATATAAAATCACCCAAGAAACTGAAAAAAGCCATGGGAAGTTTGAGGGTGGTATATTCAAACAAGGGACGGGCGCTTGCTATGAACGGCGATGTCATAATAACCACGAGCGGGATGATGAACGGCGGCCCCGTGCTGGGCTATGTAGAGAAAATAAAGGACGACAGAAAATCTGCAATTATGCTCACGGGTTATCAGGTAGACGGAACAAACGGCAGGAAACTGCTCGACGGCGGTGAGATAGAAATTTACGGATTGAATCAGAAAATCAACTGCGATGTGGAATTCTTCGATTTTTCCGCACACGCCGGTCATTCGCAACTGGTGGAATTCGCAAAAAAATGCTCTCCCGAAAACGTCGTTATTTTCCATTCGGAAGACCCTGTACCGCTGGCGGAAGATATAAAGGACTTTGCAAATGTTTACACTCCTAAAAACGGGGAGATCTTCGAGATATAGTGTTCACCCCGACAAAATTTTGAATTTTGCCGCCACATTGGATAGGAAACGAAAATTAAAAAATAGGGGAGGAAGGGGGGAGGACAAAAAATTTAGCCAATAAGGTCTATGCCTAATTTGGTTTTACCTCCCTCCCATTTCGGTATTTCCACTCCTTCCTCATTGGAGGAAAGAATGTAGGGGGAGCTTACGCCCGTCATTATTGCCATTACGCGGCACTTGCCGTGGTAGTCTTTGTTTATGCGGGCACCCCATATCACATTTGCATAAGGGTCCATGCCTTCTGTAAGACCCTTTGCAATTCGGTCAGCAAAATCGAGTGTCATGTCAGGTCCGCCCGTTATATGGATAAGGCAGCCTTTTGCTCCTGTGAAATCGACTTCAAGCAGCGGATGATGCATTGCTTCCATTGCCAGTGCTTCGGGCCCCTCGCTTATGGTTCCCTCGCCCCACAGCATTGCTGCGACATCACCGCTTGAAACTATCGTTTTGACATCTGCGTAATCCAGATTTATGAGAGATGGAAGCAGTATGGTTTCGGATATTCCCTTCACAGTCTCCGATATGAGCTGATCCATCACCGAAAATGCCTTGTCTATGGGAAGTGTGGGAACAAATTCAAGAAGCCGGTTGTTGTCCAGAACAACGGTCGAATCACAGTATCTGCGCAGCATTTCCAGTCCCTGCTCCGCCCTCAGCACGCGCCCTCTCTCAACCTTGAAAGGTATGGACACCATGCCGACGACGATTGCCCCTTTACGCTTTGCAATCTTTGCAACCTCGGGGCTGACGCCCGTGCCGGTGCCGCCGCCCATTCCGGCGGTGATGAACACCAGATCGGGTTCTCCGAGTATTGCGTCAATCTCGTCTCTCGATTCTTCGGCGCACCTCTTTGCCACGTCCGGGAATCCGCCGGCGCCGAGACCGCGGGTGATATTCTTGCCGACAAGCAATTTCTTATCGGCATCTATCAAATCCAAATCCTGCTTGTCCGTATTTATTGCTATTGTTTCCGCACCTTTTATACCAATCCGGTTGAGTCGGTTGATAGTGTTGCCGCCCGCCCCTCCGCAGCCGACAACAGCTATCTTGGCCACACCAAAATCACCGACGTCCGTCTGGCGTGCGTCGTCCCTTGCATATTCTATAGCATCCGCTATTAATGACTTCATATTTTTTCCCCCTTTTTATTGGATAGGCTGGTAGTTGTTATTATATCCCTCCTACTTTTCTCTGAATTTTTCCAGCTGGGTCGTGTATGCTTCCAGTTGCTGGATTTTCTTGAGGGTTTCTGCTCTCTCGTACACATGTTCTGTTATCTGCTGCATCAGGGCGGACACTGCAGCCCTTATTGCCTCGGAACGAGATGCGAACTCCCCGAGACGAATGAAAGTATCTATGGCGCGTATCTGGTGCACGGGAAGCCTTACTGTCACCCTCTGTGTTTCCATTTTTTCCCCTCTGGTTGACAAATAGGCGACTTTTAGTCAGGTATCGACCGACACCGAGATGCCGAAAGATGCCATCGTGTGCCTTTTGTCAGACAAGATAATACGCTCAGAGTTTATATAGATTTCTATTTTTTCAGCCATTTCCCCCTGAAAACGGGAAAGAGAGTGTGTGCAGGAAGTGTCATCGGCCGTCGGACATTGTGTCAGACAACATACGGTAACTTACCATGGCATATATGAATTTCGCTTTAGAAAGACAGATATAGGGGATTGCATTATCCTAAATAGAGGAATTAAAATGGAAGGAACAGTTAAAAAATGGATGGCATCCTATGGATTCATCGAAGCAGAGGGACTGAATAAGGACGTTTTTGTTCATCAGTCAGAAGTGAAAGGAAACCAGCCGTTGATGGTTGGACAAAAAGTAAAGTTTGATGTGAAGGAAGAAGCAAGAGGGCCTAAGGCGGTAAACGTTGAAGTGATGGAATAATAAAAAAATAAGAAGGCCGACCTTACCCATATTCTTTAATTTTAGAAAAGGGCTTCAGGCGGGCAAACAGTAAGGTGTTCTCATCTGCATTTCTGAGTTGGTTATTGTTCGTTTTACGAGTGAACGAAGCGGGGCAATATCTCTACATCCAGCTATGCTTATGATAAAAAATTGTCTCCGGCATCCGTAATGTTAATGCTAATACATCAGACTTTTGTTCACCATTTCTTCCCTAATCCGGCTGACCGCATCAAAAGCCTGCTCCGGTTTTTTTGCACCCGTGCATACGATTCTTCCCGAACTGAACAGCAACAACACCACCCCGAGATCGGGACGGCGATATACCATGCCGGGAAATATTTCCGGCTCGTACTCCACGTTTTCGAGACCCAGAGCAACCGCAGTCTCTATGAGGTCCAGTTTTCCGTGAAGGTCGCCTGAAGCAACAATGTTTTGCACATTGATTTCCGGTTTATCCACAACATCAAACCCTGCCTGCCTGAGTAAATCCATCATTCCGTACACGCTTTTTTCAACGTCCTCAACGGTCTTTGCTCCCGTGCATACCACCTTTCCGCTGGTGAACAAAAGGAAGGCTGCCTTCAACTCTTTTGGGCGAAGCACCAACCCCGGAAAAACATTCGGGGTGTATTTGGTATCCGGCAGTGCTTTCTCGATTCTTTTCAAATCAAGCCTATCAGCAATGGATGCAGATGCTACGATATTTTGAATCTTTACGTCAATCATGATAATGTTAATATACTGCCCACGATAAACGTTTCTATTGCCGTCAGCATCAACATTTATTCGGCGGTCTCCCCGTCCTCCCACTTCATTTCTATTACCTCCTTTATGAGCTTAGCCTTCTTTTTCCCTATGCCTTCAACCTCGCATAGCTCCCTCTCCGTTGCATTGATAACCCGTCTCACCGAACCGAAATAATCCAGAAGTTTTTTAGCGGATACCGCAGAAACGAATGGCAGCCCCTCCAGAACATACCTCTGCTTTTCTCCCACAGACAGAGACGGCTTGTTGCCCCGAAGCGCAACCTCCCTCCTGACCTTTATCTGCTCCCTGCTTGCCATGGCATAAAGAATGTTGGCCGTGTCGCCGGCATCCCTGGAAGTAATAACCGAAAAGCCGTAGTCCGCTATAATGGAAGCCATCGCCCCGTATATCGCCTTTGCTCCGACATTTCGGGAGAACAGCCCCTCGCCCTCTATTATCAGAACCGGCTTCTGGTAGGCGTCGGCAAGGCGGCATATCTGGTCGAACAGACGTTTCCTTATGAGCGAGTCGAGAAAATCCGTTGCCCTCTTCCTCTCGACAGCCATCCTCTCGCTGAGTATGTAATCGCCCACCGGCAGCTGCTCCTCCGCCACCTCCGCCCCCATCCCCGCCAGCATGGCAGCAATGCCCGAAGGTCTCTCTCGATGGTCAACGATGATGGAAACCGTTTCATCCATGCAAAGTGATGGAACAATTGCTTTTTAAGTTTTATACAATATGCACGTATATCAAGAAATTAAGAAGATAAAGAAGGGGAAAGATACTATGTGATATATACCCACGAAAAATCATGCCGGATGTATGTCCGTTGAGCGCTGTCTTTCACCATCAATCTTACGAGATATGTTCTTTCTTTAGTATAGACATGTGTGGGATTTGGCTCGTTTGAATGGGTACCATCGCCAAAACTCCAGTAGTATTCATATGGCTCTGTGCCACCTTTCACAGTGCAGTTGAAATGGATCTCTTCACCAACCGAACCGTTGTATGGACCTCCAATATCCACCACGAGAGTGCTGTTCTCTCCGCCAGTAATTGTTGCCGTTGTTGTCTCTATATCTTTGTTCGGCGGTAAACTGCTATCCATAACCATGAGGGTGACAGTATACACTCCTGCTTTGTTGTATATATGTGTCGGATTTTGCTCTTTGGAGCCACCACCACCACCGAAACTCCAGTGGTAGCTATATGGCTCCGTTCCACCTGTCACAGTGCAGTTGAAATGGATCTCTTCACCAACCGAACCGTTGTATGGGCCTCCAATATCCACCACAAGAGCATCTCCTCCACCGGTGATCGTTGCCGTCGTTGTATCTGTCGCTTCGTTCGGCGGGAAACTGCTATCCGTAACCATAAAGGTAACAGTATACACTCCTGCTTTGTTGTACGTATGTGTCGGATTTTGCTGTTTAGAACTACCACCATCGCCAAAACTCCAGTAGTATTCATACGGTGCTGCACCACCGGTTACACTTCCATGGAAATGTATAGGCTCGCCAACTTTTCCTTCATAAGGCCCTCCTGCATCCACGGTAAAATTTCCATTTTGTAAGCTTGCATTCCCGCTGTGGCCGATCATGTTTCCCATGGTAGTGGAAAAATTACCTGCGACAGATGAACCAAGTCCCATCATAAAAACAATGGCAAATACCATGCCGTACTTAATTTGATTCATGAATACTGTAATAGCAATAGTAATATATACGACTTTCTCACAATTGATATCAATATGCTTTCAATATAAAACGAATAGGTAACTTTAAG
>CAZQQE010000062.1:0-7633 GCA_964595325.1 uncultured Thermoplasmatales archaeon
TCACCTAAATTGATTGATTTCTTAATATCCATTATTGAATACATTAATTGGAGCACAGTATATACTTATCGATAAGGTGCTCTGAATTTATTGCGTATAACTCAGAACATCCGAAGTTTTTGTTCACATAACCCCCCATTATAAAGTTATAGCGAAATAATTTCCGTACTCAACTCTCTCTGTAAAAATCTCAATGTTTAAATATTCATTCTGCATTCCCAGCCCCATGGATTGGGTAGGCGTTATACCGCCTCTGGCAGGTGTTGTTGCAATTCTTGTTGCCGCATATTTCGCATATTTTGTTTCATCGAAGTCCGCAGGCAACAAACGAATGGAAGAGTTGATGAACAGCATACATCGGGGAGCGATGACTTTTCTCGATGAAGAATACAAAATCATCTCAGTTTTCGTGGTCGCGGTGATGGCTCTGCTTCTCGCTCTGTCGTTCTACACAGACATGCCATGGCAGACTTCGATATCGTTCCTCGTGGGTGCGATTTTTTCCGCACTTGCAGGAAACATAGGCATGCGCATTGCCACGAAATCGAATGCAAGGGCTGCCGAGGGTGTTAAAAAAAGCTTTGGCAACGGATTGAGAATAGCGTTCTCATCCGGAGCAGTCATGGGGCTGGCCGTTGTCGGTCTCGGCATACTGGGCGTTTACATGTTTTATCAGGTGTTTGTTGATAGCGCTTCGCTTTCAAGCATTTTGTTCGGCTTCGGCTTCGGGGCAAGCAGCATCGCTCTTTTTGCCAGAGTCGGAGGCGGCATTTATACAAAATCTGCCGATGTGGGGGCGGATATAGTTGGTAAGGTTGAGGCAGGCATACCGGAAGATGATCCCCGAAATCCCGCTGTTATTGCAGATAACGTGGGAGACAATGTAGGTGATGTTGCAGGCATGGGCGCAGATTTGTTCGAGTCATATGTTGATTCGATAATCGCTTCAATAACTCTTGCAATACTTGTCGGATATGCTGCCACCGCATCAGAAACGGTCTATCCTCTTCTCATTGCCGCAATGGGCATATTTTCCTCAATCATTGCATTAACATTTGTCAGGAGTGAAAAGAACGCATACACTGCCATGAGAAACGGTCTGTTTAGCTCGGCCATCATTTTTACCATTCTTGCATTCATTGCCACATACTACACCATGCCTAACTTTGACCCGTTCTATGCAATCCTCGTCGGTCTTATAGACGGCATAATCATAGGGCTTGCCACTGAATACTTCACTTCCGACCAGCGCGCGCCCGCAAAGAAGATAGCGGAGGCAGCCCAGACGGGTGCTGCAACAGAAATTATTCAAGGCTTATCCATAGGCATGATGAGCGTTCTCATTCCGATTCTGGCAACGGCGGTTGCAATGATTCTCGCCCACATGTATTACGGGGTGTACGGTGTTGCACTTGCCGCCGTGGGCATGCTCTCCACACTCGGCATTTCTCTCGCCACCGACTGCTACGGGCCTGTTGCGGATAACGCTGCTGGCATAGCTGAAATGGCTGATATGGGCGAAGATATACGAAAGAAGACGGAGAACCTTGATGCTGTCGGCAACACAACGGCTGCAATGGGAAAGGGTTTTGCAATTGGTTCCGCTGCCATAACCGCACTGGCACTGATATTCACTTTCGTCAAGTCGGTTGAGAACGAGGGTATAACAGTAAATATCTCATTAACGCAGCCCGATGTCATGGCGGGTCTGTTTATCGGAGCGATGCTTCCGTTCATTTTCTCTGCCCTTACAATGGGTGCTGTCGGAAAGGCTGCGGAGAAGATGGTTGATGAGGTCAGACGGCAGTTCAAGGAGCTGGGCATACTCAAGGGCAAGGGAAAACCGGACTATGAGAGATGCGTCAAGATAGCGACAAGAGGTGCGTTGAGAGAAATGGTCATTCCGGTTATTATTGCGGTTGTGACGCCCCTCGTCGTCGGCATATGGAGCCTCAGTGCGCTTGTCGGTCTGCTGGCGGGGGCGACAGCCAGCGGCTTTCTGCTTGCGATATTCCTCGCAAATGCAGGTGCTGCATGGGACAATGCCAAGAAGTACATCGAGTCGGGCAACTTCGGCGGAAAGGGAAGTGATGCTCACAAGGCGTCGGTTGTCGGCGATACTGTCGGAGACCCGTGCAAGGACACTTCCGGCCCTTCGCTGAACATCCTCATAAAGCTCATGTCTATCGTATCGCTGGTATTCCTGCCGCTATTCATAAAATTCCTGTGAGACAGGCAAAAATTTAAACCTTCATCGCAATATTGTGGTGTGGCGCCAGAGGAAAAGATACTTCTCCGGAGAAAAGCAAACTTTCGTTCGGGAAAATTCAGGACGGTGGGAACATTTGTCATAACTGACAGGGATATTTCATTCCGCCCGCTCGCCGGCAAAAAAGCCGTCAGCATACCCCTTGAATCAATAACGGACGTGAGAATGACGGGTGTACTTTTCAAAAAGATGGTTTTATCGGCAGATGGAAAAGATTATACCGTCTATCTCAAGGAGGCAAAGAAGGTCATCGGGCTTTTAAACGCCATCAGATAGCATTTCCTCTTTCCTCAATCATCCTTTTTATTTGCTCGATTGCATCTTCCACCGTGAGAGGAAGGCTGTCGCAGTTAAAACCGGAGTTTTTCAGCAGTCTGAATAAATGAGCAACGACGGGTGCGTCAAGGTTGGATTTTTCAAGCAGTTCCTCGTCAAGCATCACATCCCTCAGAGTTCCCTCCGCCATAACTTCTCTGTTCAAGACAATCATCCTCTCGGCCACTTCCGGCAAAATGTCCATCTCATGGGTGGCTATCACTATGGTTTTTCCCTCAGACTTCAGTTTTTTGAGCAAATCCACAAAATCTCTTCTGTTCTTCGGGTCAAGGTCTGTGGTCGGCTCGTCAAGCAGCAGCACATCGGGAGACGAAACAAGGACGGTGGCAATCGCAGCCTTTCTCTTCTCCCCACCGCTAAGTTCGTAGGGGTGCCGTCCGGACAGATGCTCGATTCCCAGAAATTTTAACGTGTTTTTTACCATCATATCCACTTCGTCCTCGCTTATCCCCAGGTGGAGGGGACCGAATGCCACATCGTCGTATACCGTAGAAGAAAAAAGTTGCACATCCGCATCCTGAAAAACAATGCCCAATCTTTTTCTTATGCCATTCATTTTTCCTGCTCTTCTTACTGCCTTTTCGTCGATCTCCGTACCAAAAATTTTTACTTTCCCGGATGAAGGAACGAGCAGCCCTGCCATGATGAGGAGCAATGTGCTTTTCCCCGCACCGTTCGGGCCTGCTATGGCTACGCTTTCGCCTTTCCCTATTTCAAGGGATGTGTGTTTTAATGCCTCTGTTCCGTCGGGGTATGCATACGAAACATCCCTGAGTTCTATCACTGGAGCAACCATCGAAACACCATGGGGGGATATGCTCTCTCGTATATAAGTAAAATTACAGCAGATGTGATGCAGACTAACATGAATGCGGTGCTTTTTGCGTCAACGCCTCTGCCTTTTCTGTTTTCTCTATCCCCTCCAAATCCTCTTGCGAGCATAGCCAAATATATCTTTTCGTTGAAGGAAAACGATTTCATGAAAAGGGCGGTTATTATAGGAGAGTAAAGTTTCCAGCTTCCCACGCTTTTTTCCTTTCCCATCACCCTGCTTTTACGAGATAACAACATCTTTTTTGTCACGTCCATAAGGGAGAATATATACCTGTATGACATCGACGCTATGAGCACGAATATTTTCGGCATTCTGAGGGAATACATTGCGTCCATTATATCATTCCACCGTGTTGTAAGTGTCATTAGTACCACAAAGGATGAAGTTGCCGCAACCCTTAACACGAGAATGACAGCAGCGTGCAATCCTTCCTTTGTTATCGAAAGATGCCATCCGTTGAGCGTTATGAGGTGTACAATTTCTGTGCCGGGAGTCACAAC
The DNA here is from genome assembly GCA_964595325.1 of uncultured Thermoplasmatales archaeon. Classification (GTDB taxonomy): domain Archaea; phylum Thermoplasmatota; class E2; order UBA202; family DSCA01; genus VBQP01. The sequence goes on from CAZQQE010000062.1 coordinate 3,941, forward strand.
ATTCAACATAGCAGGAATCGCTATTATGCCCGTATAGATGAGAACAAAAAGCCAGACCCGGGGGATGTAGAATGAAAGCGGAATTTTCGATGCGACTGCAAGAATCATCGAAAGGAGAAGAAAGAGAATGAGCGCATCTATCGTCCTTGCATAAACTGCGGAGATTGTGAGGAGTAAAATAACTATGAGCTTCATCCTGCCATCTATCGATTGAAGCAGCCCTCTTTTTTTGGCATACTTCTCCGAATATATAGCCTGATTGATGTAGCCGATTGTACTGTTCAGTGTCCTGTCGATAAATCTGCTCATTTTTCTCTGCGCCAAAGTTTTATGACCTTCGAAATACCCAGCACGGCGGCGGCGCTCATGACTACACCGATGGCGGCGGAAATCCAGTAGCCTAGAGATGCCATGACCTTGCCCCCCCAGCCGGGAATGTTGTAATCCGAGAGCGGTGCCCCCCAACCGTATTCATGGGGCGTCCATGTGGTGTTGCCTTTGTGAACGCTGCCCCATTCACCCCACGCATCACCGTAATTCCATGTTATCAGAATGCCCAAAGGCACGATAAGAACAAAAAACCCTATTGCAATCCATGCCTTTTTCATCCATTTCTCCATTTCATCCCCCCGCAGGTTCCGTCTCCGCCATCAAATCAGGACGGTTCTTTCTTATATATCCTACAACCAAGGCTGTCACAACAGCGGCAACAGGGCCAGCCGTCGTTAAATGAGCAAATGCCATCGCAGGTATCGCCAGATTGAGCCCGTAAGGGAAATAGCCGGGGGATATGTACGGCTGTATGCCGAATTCTATTGCTGCTACTATCGCAGCAACATTTATGCCAGCGTAGGCGCCGATTCCGGCAGCAAGCATCTCCGAAGAGGGTTTGCTATTAAGAACTTTCATCATGCCCCTGTAAACATAGTAGCCGACAAACGGAAGAACAAAAGCCATGTTGAAACTGTTTGCACCCAGAGTTGTTATGCCCCCGTCCCCGAAAAAGAATGCCTGAATGACAAGTGCTATCGTCACACCTATCACTGCCGCCCACGGTCCCATCAATATGGCAATCAAAGTACCGCCCACCATGTGTGCCGTCGTTCCGTCAGGTACGGGCCAGTTGAACATCATCACCAGAAATGCCACGGCTGTGAGCATTGCAAGCATGGGAACCGATCTGTCTCCCAGCTTTTCCTTCATTGCCCTCGCTGCAAACCACCATATGGGCGCCATTACGGCATACATAACCAAACATGTAAGCGGGCCGAGATATCCGTCGGGTATGTGCATTTTTTCACCGTATTACTTTTCTTAACAATCGTAATACATGATGATTTTTAAAGATATTGATATCCATTCCATGACCAATAAAATTATTACGATGTGGTGCATTCGATAACAGTAGCTCAAGGAAGAATATTAGCTAGGGTGAGAAAATTGCTAAAAAAAGAAAATCGCAAACCTTTTTTCTTACTGTTGACAGCTGCAGCATTCATTTTCTTTCTTTCCTTTATTATTCCCTGGATGACTGCTTTTATTACCGCTGAAATACTAATTTTCATAGGGTTGGTTAAACTCCTGAGAGGTTAAGCCCGAATGGCTAATTTCTTATATGCCCGCATATATTACTTCGTGTGAAAAAGGAAGACATCAAAATTGCCATACTGCGCATCGAGGGCACGAACTGCGAGGAGGAATCCTTCCGTGCTTTTGCGGAACTGGGCGTTCAGCCCGAATACGTCCATCTTAATGAACTCGGGCGTGGAAAGAGTATTCTGGATTATCACGGCATATTCATCCCCGGCGGATTTTCGTCGGGCGATTATGTCAGGGCAGGGGCGATATTTGCCGCCAGATTAAAGGCACTTGCGATGAACGAGCTGAGAGAATTCGTAAAGAACGGCTATCCGGTTGTTGGCATATGCAACGGCTTTCAGGTTCTGATAGAACTCGGGCTGCTCCCCGGAATCAACGGAATAAGCGATGTGCCGGAAGCTGCTTTGGCAGTCAACGATTCTGATAAATTCGAATGCAGGCCGACATTGCTCCGTCATGACAGCGTTTCTCCCCTCACTTCGAGAATTTCGAAGGGGGAGGTGGTTCTCATCCCGTCCGCCCACATGGAGGGAAAACTCATGCTCCCCGAGGAAAAAGAAAAGCAATACCTTGATGAAATGGAGGCTAACGGGCAGATTGTTTTCAGATATGTAAACGAAGAGGGAGAGGAGGCGGGGTACCCGTGGAATCCCAACGGCTCGATATCAAACATTGCTGGCATATGCAATCCTGACGGCAATGTACTGGGAATGATGCCCCATCCCGAGAGGGCGTTCCACTCATGGCAGCATCCGGAATGGAAAAATGCCGTGGACGGAAGAGATGAAGACCTAGACGGCGGGGGCGGCAGGGGGGACGGGCGGGCTGTATTCGAATCAATCGTTGATTATATCGGCAGGTTATGATATTATGAAAGAGGACAGGATAAGGCTAAAATAGGCTAAAAAGCAAAGGTTTAATATGGCAGGGAAAATTTGCGGCAGCGAGGTGGTGGTCGAGGGGCAATCCGAGGCGATAAGAACTTACAACAAGGGATATTTCGGCAAAATGAGGAGGGAAACCCTGCACCTTCATCTCATAGAAGCATCTTTTCTGGTGGAAGTTGGACGGCTTGAAGTGGAAAAAGACGGACGGACAATCGGTCTGAGTGAACTCATGAGCCACGGCATGGCTGTCCATCCCAATTTCGAGATAAGCTATCTTGTTTTCAGAGACCTCCGGCAGCGCGGTTATGTGGTGAAGATTTCGGAGGACGGAGACGGGCTTGACCTTTACCCACGGGGCGGCGCCCCCCACTCCCATTCGCCGTCTTCCCTTGTCAAGGCGATATCGGAGCGTTCCCCTTTCTCGATTTCACAGATTTCGAAGTGGATTTACGAATTGAAGGATAAAAAACTGGTGCTCGGCATAGCGGACGAGGAGGGCGATTTGACGTATTATGCCGCAAAATTCTTCCGGATGAGGGGGAAGATGGAGGAGCCCGGGCGATATGATGGGCAGATAACGGTTATGGGCGACCGAAGCATGGTGTGGGACGAGGAGCTGGCAAAAAAATTGCAGGAAAATTTTGTGGGCAGGACGTTCGAGGAGAATGTCGTCCAGCTCTCGCTCATGGAGACCGCATACCTTGCCGAAAAGGGTGCAAAAATATTCCGCGGGAAAAAGAAGATTTCGCTGAAAACTTTCATAAAGTATGCAAAAAAGATACAGCCCGATATAGAGAGAAGGCTCACTGCATATAAGGATTTGAGGAAAGGAGGGCTGATACCGAAAACGGGATTCAAGTTCGGCTCTCATTTCAGGGTTTACCGGGAGAGAATCGGGGAGGGGCATGCCCAGTACCTTGTCCATGTCATACCGGAAGACTACACATCCACGTGGACGGAAATAAGCAGGGCTGTCCGGCTCGCCAACTCGGTGAGAAAGCAGATGATTTTTGCACTTGCAGGGAATGACATCGGCTACATCCGCCTCAAGAGACTGACGCCGTAACAACCTTTTTAATCGTTAACCCATCTTTAATCATGAATTCGAAGATATTTGCCGCCGTGGTCATCTCGGCGCTCATTCTCATCCCGTCTTACGGCATCCGCGGAGAGATTTCAGACCGCAATGAAGGGAGAACTGCCGGCG
>CAZQQE010000063.1:0-7550 GCA_964595325.1 uncultured Thermoplasmatales archaeon
TGTATCACCTCAGAAGGGAAGCACCGCCTATTTTTTAAACATATCGCTTTCTTTGAGTCCTTTTTCTTTTCAAGAGCCCCTTTCTTAAGAAGAAAGGTACTTCATACCCAAAGAATTTCTTTCCGATGAAACGCTTTCTTCCCCCAAAGAAAGGAGTTCAAGTGCTTCACCCCAAAGAGGGGACACCTACGGTTTCTCCCTCTATCCTCGTCCCTTAAGCCTTTTCCCCGAGGTTTTTTAGAACCCCTTTCTTTCAAAATAAAGGTGTTTCATCCCCAAAGAAACTTAAAAATACTGAATTTTCCGTCAACTCTTTTTCTAAAAGGGTTGGTTTTCTTTCCCCGAGGGCTTTCTTTTTCTAAAGAAAGGGCTCTTTCCGAGGTTTTTCTTTTTAAGAAAAAGCTCAAGGGCTCAGAGATAAGATTTTATTAGCAAAACAGATTACCAAGCATGAAAACTCCTATGATAGTGGTAAACGTAAAGGCATACGAAGAGGGAACAGGGAAAAACGGTCTGGAAATCGCAAAAATTATGGAAAGGGTGAGTGACGATACAGGAATCAACATGGTGATAGCGGTCCAAACTGCAGATATCCGCATGATTGCAGATGAGGTGAAAATTCCGGTATTTGCGCAGCATATGGATGCAATAAAATACGGAAGTCATACGGGATGGATTCTGCCGGAGAGCATAAAAGAGGCTGGCGCCGACGGCGTTATGCTGAATCACTCCGAGCACCCTATAAAACTAAGAGAAATGGCAGATGTGGTAAAAAGAGCAAAAGAACTCGGGCTGGAAACCATAGTATGCACAAACAACATCGAGGTTACGGGGGCTGCGGCTGCGCTTTCTCCGGATTTTGTTGCGATAGAACCGCCGGAATTAATCGGGGGGGACGTATCCGTAACGAAAGCAAAACCGGAAATAATAAGAGGGGCTGTTGAAGCGGTTGGAAGAATAAATCCAAACGTGAGGGTTCTTTGCGGGGCAGGGGTGAAAAACGGGGAGGATGTGAAAAAGGCCATTGAGCTGGGCAGCATGGGCGTTCTGCTTGCAAGCGGTGTTGTGAAGGTAGAGGATAAGGAAAAAGTTCTGAGGGAACTGGCATATGCCATAGAAAAAAAATGAGACCTTTTATCATTATAAACTGCGCAATGTCCATAGACGGGAAAATCGCATTGCCGGACAGAAAGCAGACGAGAATATCGAACGAAGAGGATATGGAAAGAGTGCATAGACTCAGAAATGAATGTGATGCCGTACTCGTGGGCATAGGAACGGTTCTCGCGGACAACCCGAAGCTCACTGTAAAGGAGAAATATGTGGAAAAGCCGGCAAACCCCATGCGGGTTGTTCTTGACAGCAAATTCAGAACGCCGGACGATGCGGAAGTTCTAAGCAAGGATGCACCCACTCTTATCGCCACCACAGGCGAGGAGTTCAAGAAAGGAAACATAGAGGCGGTAAAATGCGGGGATGAAAGAGTAAATCTCCATAAGCTCATGGATCTGCTTTACGAGAGAGGGGTGAAGAAGCTGCTCGTCGAGGGGGGCGAGACCGTCATATGGGAATTTTTGAGGCAGCGACTGGTAGATGAATTTTATATTTTCATGGCACCAATCGTCATAGGTGGCACGAAGTCACCGACGGCGGCGGGGGGCGGCGGGGCTTCCTCGCCGGACGATGTTATACAGATGAAACTGGACGATATCAAAAGAATAGGCAACGGTGTGCTCCTGAAATTCAAGCCCAATCCTTCATTTGAACCATCATCATCGGTCACCAAAGACATGGACTAACAGAGTTCTCTTCCTCTCGCGTACATCGCATTCCACGAAAACGATTTGCTGCCATGTTCCGAGCCGCAGAATGCCATCCGCAACAGGAACCGTTATCTCCGGCCCGATGATGCTCGCCCTTATGTGACTGTGACCGTTGCCGTCATGCCATGTTTCTTCGTGGCGGTAATATGCATTTTTGGGAGCAATCCTCTCCATGGCTACCGGCAAATCGTGCAAAAGTCCGGGCTCATGTTCTATGGTTGTCAAAGCTCCCGTCGAACCCGGGCAGAAGACGCATGCCATCCCGTTTGTTATTCCCGACTTGCCCACAATTTCCTGCACGTCAGATGTAATATCAACTATATCCATTTCCCGAGTGGCATTCAATTGCACAGAATCCATATAGACTGCCATAATATAGAATGCTAGAGCCGTAAATATTTTTTGCTTCGGGCGGAGTAAATCTTTAAATCGGCGGTATATTTCCCCTCATGGAAATCGGCAAAGGGGTTTACATCGCCAGAAGTGCGGTTATAATAGGAAACGTCTCCATCGGGGACAAATGCAGTATATGGGAAAATGCGGTGATAAGAGGTGACCTCAATATTATAGAAATAGGGGATGAGAGCAACGTGCAGGACTGCTGTGTTCTCCATGTTTCGCCCGAGCACCCGATAAAAATAGGCAGAGGGGTTTCGGTGGGTCACGGCGCAATAGTGCACGGGGCAAGGGTGGATGATGACTGCATAGTGGGCATAAATTCAACTGTTTTGGACGGTGTTCATATCGGAAAGGGATGCATCGTGGCTGCCAACGCCGTCGTCCCACCGGGCAAAGAAATTCCTCCCAATAGTTTGGTGGCAGGAGTACCGGCAAAGATAATCAAGCAGGACGAAGGGATGATAGAAGGCATAAAAAACAATGCCGAGATTTACATGAAGCTGGCAGAAAAGCATCGTAGAGGAGAATTCGAAAGAAATACGTATTGAAGAGAATAGGCTCCGCTGGCGAATAACATTGTTCATTTGTTCAGGCCCATCACTAGCTAACAGGAACAACTGATTTTACGGTACGGGTGAACACCAAGCATCTTGAAGTATAATGCTGTATGTTTGCAGTAGAAGCCCTTTCATGAAGGTCAAAATTATTGTTCCCGGGCAGATAATGAACAATCCGAATACATAGGAGATGATTTGCCTTCATTTCAGGGTTCGTACCCGAATGCATCAAATGCAAACTTCCATCCCCTGTATATCATTTCTTTTGTTTCTTCATCCATCTCATACATGCTCGTCTTGATGGCAGACTGGGCTGCTATGAAATCATTAAATGTTTTCCGTTTCTCTTCGAATCCTTCAAGCCCCAGCCCGTCATACACCTTCTTCAATTCATCCAGCGGATGCGCAATAAGGTCTTCATACCTGACTTCCACAAGATTTCCATCCGGAATCAATCTTTTTTCCTCAAGGTATTTTTTGTAAAGGGCGGTGTAGACATCCATAATCATCTTTTCCATCTCCTCTCTTTCAATAGGGTTCTGCACGCAATAACGGGGCAAAACCTTTACCATGAATTTTACCATCGAAGGGAATAAAGTGTACGGATTTCGGTATATATGAACAAACTTTGCATTTGGAAACATTTCCAGCAGCATCTTTATCCTCCCGGTATTCGAAGGATTTTTCAATACAAGGCGTTTCCCGCCCCAGAAGAATGTCAGTTTCCTGAGAAAATATTCATACTTATCCTTCCATTCCTCCACCGCCGCCTGTGGGACGCCGTCCATGCAAACATATTTGTTGTAGAGGCCCATTTTTCGGGGAAAGCACCATCCATTGTAGTATGCATAAGGCATGAACGCACCCAGAGCGTATTCTTCCTCCTGCGGCAGGTCTGCCCCCATCGGCACATTATCCATCGGCCTTGTTTCAGGTATGCTCGACGACACGATGGGTTTCAACATTTTTTCACCGACCATGAAGGCACCGGGAATGACCGAATGGAACGTTGTGCAGTACCCGAAATCTTTGTCCATGGAAAGAAGGTTATGAAGATAAGTCGTACCGCTTCTCCAGTGCCCTATGACAAAAACAGGTGGATGTTGCACCGCCGTATTTTTTATGCGCCCGCCAAATTTCATCCGCTCTGCAACCCGGAAAGGAGATATGACACTGCTCAATGTGATTGCATAGAGCAAACGGGGAATGTATTTGATGGACATCCTGAACCTATTTTGCGCAAGAAGCCGGAGAAGGTTCATCAAACCCGAACCGGCAAGGGGCTCATACACCACATCGAAAACATTCTCCTCTATTTTCATGTCTTTTATTTGCATACCCATATAGCAGAGATGAAATTTTCATTTAAAATGTTTCCCTGATTTTGCTGTGCCCTTATACCTGATTCGGCATTATTTTGGATAAACGATAATGAGCTTGCAGAAATGGATGAAGAATCACAGAGGCATAAAAATGCGCAGTGAATCGTCATAATGCGAAAGAAAATCATACATTTTCGTTCCGCCACTGTAATCAGGGCATAAATAGCGTTACCTCAGATGTTTTTTGTCTCGTTTATATACCATGAGAGTGACAGCAACATTGACAGCAACTATAATAAGCAAATATATATTCAATTAATTAAAGAGTAAAATGAAAATAAACATGGTGACGGGGCTGGATGCACTGGGAAAGATTATCACATTTAAAAATGCCGGCGGAATGGGAACTCAAGTGCCCGTTCTTGCGGAAAAACTCAGGAAGAGGGGTTTTGATGTTGAGATTGATGCAACAGAAGGATTTGATATTCTCCACCTCCACAACCCCATGCCGAATTTCATACCCCTTATAAAAAGATCGAAGAAAGAAGGCAGACCTGTTATCATACATGCCCGCCATATCCCAGAACTAGTAATGGGGGGGTTCAAATTTGATAAACTTTTGCACCCTATATTTGAGAAATATTCGAAGTGGATGTACAATCAGGCGGATGTGGTTATATGCGCCACGCCCTATGTAAAAAAATGGATGGAAGAAAACGGGATAAAAAGCGAATTGGAGATTATACCGAACGGTGTTGACTGCAAAAGATTTGCTCCTGATGAAGAAAAAGGCAGGATATTCAGAAAAAAATATGGATTTGATGAAAAATTCATTATATTTTCAGTCGGGCTCACCATCCCCAGAAAAGGTGTAAGGGATTTTATAGAGGTTGCAAAAAGATTCAAAGGAAGGGATAATTTCCAATTTGTGTGGGTCGGCTCAACCGAATCGGGGCTCAAGAAAGTGGATATATCAGATGCACCAGAAAATACCGAATTCATAGGACACATACCGTTTCATGAGATGAACGGAGTGTACTCCGGGGGGGATATCTTCTTTTTCCCAACATATGCAGAGAGCTACGGCAACGTTCTCTTCGAAGCAGCAGCAGCCGGAAAAGCCCTTATTATCCGGGATATTGAGATATACCGGGACTGGTTTGAAAGTGGCGTGAACTGCCTCAAAGGAAAAACTATTGAAGAGTATGCATCGCTCATAGAAACAATAGCGGAAGACAGCGAATTGAGAAAAAAATTAAAAGACGGCGCATTTAAGCTGGCGCGGGAGCAGGATATTGATAAAACCGTAGATATGCTCTCGGAATTATATACCAGACTGGTAAAATGATAGGGGACAGCATTATCAACTTTTTCAGCAATTTTGGCGCCGGGGGGATGCTTATTGCGCTATATCTAATTTTTTTGATAGACAGCATGCTTTTTCCGGCCCTGCCAGATTTTTTCCTGCTCGTCATATATTCGGTCAACCCAACCACCGCATGGGGTATCGAGTTGCTGTGCATCGCAGTATTCGCAAGCTTTTCAGGTAACTCCCTGCTTTACCTAATTGTAAAGAATTATTCACCCCCTCATTTCATCAAAAATATTATGAAAAAATATAGCAAAATGCTTATTATAAAAGACGAAAGAATGTTATTGGTCAACAGAATGGCACCGGTACTGCCATATACCGGAGCGTTTATCGCTGTAAACAACTGGAGTTATAGAAAAGCGATTGTGTATATTGTCGGAGGCGCTGCCGTAAAATTTGGCTTTCTTCTCATACTTTCCAAGACATTCTACGATCTTTTCGAAAGGGGGGTGGCGGAGAGAGCGACATTTGTACTTATAATAGTAATTATCGCCGTAAGCCTTATCGCATCCCACATTGAAAAAAGGAGACTGACAGCCGACCAGTAATTAAGACAGATGATTGAATGAAAAATGGAACTTAGGAACAGGCAGAATCTGAAGAAGCATATCAGTACTAATTCTGAAAAAGTGAGAGAGAATAGATATTTCGATACCCAGTCCATGGGGCGGAGTGGTAAAATTCAAACCCAAGTAATTGTACCCGAAAACCGATACCTGTCGCTCCGGTTCGATTTCGCATTTGCCATCCAGAGTTATGTTATTTACCCCGTCAAAATAGTAGCCAGAAACATAGCCTGGTGACTCCCATAAAAATATTGCCCGCCAATATGACGATGAAAGATTCGTATCGAGGTACGTGTGAACGTTGCAAACCATGTTGAACTTCAATGACAACACCTGTGCCCCCTCGCGGGCGAATATTTTGATTTCAGAAGGGTAATAAACATCATAATCTTTGACATACACCATATTACCATATTCATATGAAATATTAGAAAATGTGATATACTTGCCTTCATCAGAAACAAGGTAAAAGATGCCGAATGCGGGGCCTCTGCATACCCATGACGGAATGTTGCCGTAAAACATACTCCACCCGTTGGAGAAAGATGACCATATCCAGTCGTAACCGAACATATTGTTATCGGAGGAAAAGGCTATTGAAGATGGTATACGAAATGAATGATGAGATAGCCACCACTTTGCAAGGTGTTTGTACGCAGAAGAGACATTTTTCAGATTTGAAGGATTTTTTAGAGGGTTGCTGTAAGTCCAGTTTCCCCACACATGCTCGTAATATCCATTTCCGTGAAGTTCGGCGGTTTTGTTGCCGATGGTGATATTTCCGGTAACCCTGCATGAGGGGATGAAACCATATCTGTAATATCCCAGACCCATAGGAAGCACGCCCCCCGATATTTCATCTGCAACCCACGCAGGCGGTGTTACAGCTTTGTAATGAAGATTTATGACAAAATTTTTCCTTTCAAAATGCACAGTGTAATTGGGGTATAGGCCCTCCATCCATGAATTGTAATAACTCAAGTTCACCCTGTTCTTTTCATGAGAGAGAGTGCCGATGGGGTCACCGTATGAACCCAGATTATAACATATGCCGCTGTCCATGTCAAAAACAGTAAGGAAAAGATTGCATGCAGGTGTTTCCATCTCATATTCGAAAGAAGCAGTCAAACTCCAGTTGCCCATTCCCTCCGGCTCAAAAAATGCATCGACATCCCACCACTCCCTCCCGCACGGAAAATGGTCGCCTTCATCTCTCGGACTCCAGCCATCCGTATGGCCGCTGCCCCCCCCGCCGACTGGAGCGGGGGAGCTGTTCACCATAAAAGAAGGGGCTGATATGCCCGGAATTGTAAGTAAAGCGGCAATGACCAGTGCTATTACGGCCTTCATCATTTTCAATATCGGCTTCCAATAAAAAAAGATTGCCCACTTTTCCAGTGATGTTGAAAATATTTAGGGCTTATACTACAAATATTGCTTATGATAGTTTTTGTAGGTAAGCCTCATGGACTTCAGAGCATAGGCACACCCCCTTATTTCCACTGGAAAAG
>CAZQQE010000064.1:0-2282 GCA_964595325.1 uncultured Thermoplasmatales archaeon
CTGGCGGAAAGCGAGAAGAAGCTGCGCACATTGTTTGATGCGACACATGACCTTGTGCTGCTTGCCGACGTTGACGGCACAATTCTGGATATGAACGATGCTATGGCAGAGTCAATGAATGGGAGGAAAGAGGAAATAATCGGTACGAACATAAAAGAACACCTGCCGCCGGATATTTACGAAAGCAGGACAGCAAGGGTAAGAAAAATCCAGAAAACGAAAAAGCCCGAGGCGTTTACGGACGGCAGAGGGGGCAGATGGTTTGACAATAATTTTTATCCCGTATTTGATGAAAAAGGGAATGTTGACAGAATTGCCGTGTTCACAAGAGATGTGACAAAAGAGAAGGAGGCAGAGGAGCAGTTGAAAAAGAGCGAGGAGAAATTCCGCACCGTGGTGGAAAATGCGGGTGAGGGAATCGGTATTGTCGATGAAAACGATAACTTCACCTTTACAAATCCTGCAGCAGATGAAATTTTCGGAGTCGGCATGGGCAAACTGGCAGGCAGAAGCCTCATGGATTTTCTTTCGGATGAAGAAAAAGAGAAGGTTTCACGGCAGACCGAAAAACGCAGGAAAGGAGAGAAGAGCACATACGAACTTGAAATTATCAGGGAAGACGGGGAGAAGAGGACAATCATTGTTACGGTCACTCCTAGCATTGACTCGGATGGAAAATACGAGGGTGCATTCGGTGTATTTAGAGATATCACTGAACAAATGGAGATAGAGAATGAATTGAGAGAGCGTGAGGAGCGGTATAGAAAACTCGTGGAAACCCTGCCGGATGCGGCGACCATGACAGATACGAAAGGCAATATCATATATGTGTCGGAGAGAACGCTCGAAATCCACGGTTTTGAAAAAGGAGATAATATCGTCGGAATGAATTCTTTGAAGCTGATAGTTCCGGAGGAGCATGAAAAGGCAATTGGCAATATAAGAAAAACCATGGAAGAAGGGTCCGTGAGGAATGTTGAATATACCATGTTAAAAAAAGACGGTAGCAAGTTTACGGGGCTTTTGAGTGCATCTGTTCTACGGGGTGCTGACGGAAATCCGGAGGGTTTCATTGCTGTAACAAAGGATATCACGGACAGAAAAAGGGCGGAGGAAAAGCTGGCGGAAAGCGAAGGGAAATTCAGGGCTATCAGCACTTCAGCTCAGGATGCCATCATCATGATAGACAATAACGGCAAAATATCATTCTGGAATAAAGCGGCTGAGCGGACATTCGGCTATTCAATTCATGAAGCTCTTGGCATGGAACTGCATAGATTTATTGCACCGGGTAAGTACTACGAGGGTTATAGGAAAGGCTTTTCCATGTTCAAAAAAACGGGGAAAGGTCATTTAGTCGGCAAAGTGGTTGAACTGGAGGCACTGAAAAAGAACGGAACGAAAATCCCCGTTGAGTTGTCCCTCTCGGCAGTCAAGATAAAAGGAAAATGGAATGCCATAGGCATAGTTAGGGATATAACCCTGCGTAAGAAAACGGAAGAAGAAATTCGGCATCTCAGCCAGTTTCGGGAAAGCATAATAGACAATGCCAACGTGTGGCTGGATGTGCTGGATGAAAAGGGGAATGTTTTAATATGGAATAAGGCAGCGGAAAAGATAAGCGGCTATTCGGCTGAGGAGGTGGTGGGGCACGGCAAGATATGGGAATGGTTGTATCCGGATGAAAACTACCGTCGACAGATTACCGAAAAGGTGGCTGCCATCATACAGAAGGGGGAGGTGGTAGAAAATTTTGAAACCACAATACGATGCAAGGACGGAAGAATAAAAATCATATCCTGGAATTCCCGTAATCTTCTGGATGGAAGCGGAAAGCCCATCGGCTCAATCGCTCTCGGGCGTGACATCACCGAACGCAAGAAGGCAGAGGAAGAACTGGAAAAATTTAAAGCCATAGCGGACAATGCAAGCTACGGGGTGGCCATAGCAAATATCGACGGAACGATTCAATACGTAAATGATTATTATGCTGGTGTCCACGGATACAAGGCAGACGATATCATAGGCAAAAACATATCTATCTTCTATGACAAGGAGCAGATGAAAAGGGCCATGGAACTGAGGAGCATGCTTGTGGAGGGGAGTAATTCCGGTGCAGAGGAGGTATGGCACACCCATAGAGACGGTCATGTCTTCCCCATGCTGATGAGCGGGGCTGTGATTAAGGATAGGAAAGGCAAGCCTGCTTATGTGGCAATCAATGCACTTGACATCACCGAATACAAGAGGATGGAGCAGGAACTTTCCCAGCGGGATAAGAT
>CAZQQE010000064.1:2382-7406 GCA_964595325.1 uncultured Thermoplasmatales archaeon
TTGACATCACCGAATACAAGAGGATGGAGCAGGAACTTTCCCAGCGGGATAAGATGGCAGCCCTGGGGAGAATTGCATCCGTCGTATCCCACGAACTCAATACGCCGCTTGCCAACATAGGAGTTACCGCCGAATATCTCGCATCAAAACTTTCGGGGGAGTATGAAGAGGAGTTGAAAATAATCATGTCCGAGGTGGACAATGCCGCGGATATTGTCAAAAGAATTCTGGGTTTTTCGCGGATGGATAACTTTGAATCAAAGGAAATGGATATCGGCGAGGTGGCGGGGCGGGCGGCTGATGCCGTAAGAACCAAGCATAGAACGGACGACGTGATTAAAACGAGGCTATCCTCCTGCCGTGTTATGGGTGACGAATATCGTTTGTTCGAGGCGCTGGTAAATATTATTGAGAATGCCGTTTTATCACGTGACCCCAGTAAAAAAACTCATACTGTAAAAATAAGTTCTTCTAAGTCAGGTAACTCGGTCGTTATAACGGTCGAGGATAACGGTGTGGGCATGGACGAGCGTATGGTCGAAAACTCCTCAAAGCCATTTTTTACCACCAGGGCCAAAGGCGAGGGGGTGGGATTGGGTCTATTTATAGCCAGATGGATTATCGAAAAGCACGGGGGGAGCCTTTCAATAGAAAGCAAAAAGAATGTCGGTACAAAAGTTTCAATCGTCATCCCCTGCGGAGGTGTGGCATGAATGTATTGGTTGTCGATGATAATGCTGTTTTTACCGGGCAGCTGAAAAAATACCTGACTGCCAGAAATATCTCGGTTGACACCGCAGGCGGCGGCAGAAGCGCAATTGAGCTGATGGAGAGAAGAAGTTACGATGTTGTTGTTCTCGATTTGAAGATGCCGGATCTGCCGGGCGTGGATGTGCTGAGATGGGCACGCAGTCACGGTGTGCAGTCAAAGTTTATCATACTCACGGGTTACGGAGACATAAAAACGGCTGTTGAGACCATGAAACTCGGGGCTGACGATTATGTGCAGAAACCGTTTAAGGCGGAGAAACTCTTCAATCTTTTAAAGGAGGTTGTCGGAAGGAAGCATTTATCGGCGGATTCATTTCCGACCGGTGATTCCAAGGACTGGATAAAACTGGTTTGCATGAACCGTCATATTCTTCTTGTCACAGAAACAAACCCGGTGGAGATAGAAAAAGAGTACGGAATAACCAGTACAAAAAGTGTATGGCTGAAGGATAATCTGCGTGAAAATGTTCTGGGCGTGACAAAATTTACCATGATAGAAAGGGCAATAGAGAAGTTTACCGATGAATACCTAAATGCAGCGGTTATTCACGGGGGTATCTCTCGCCTCAGGGATATCTATGGTGATGATTCGTTCCATGATTATATGTCCCGTATTTTTTCAATGGCGAAAGATAGAGGATTCCGGTTGGTGATACTTTACAAATCTTCTGATGAGAAGAAAGCAATTCAGACCGCACAGGAGATACCGTTTTTCCTCAACATAGAGGAAATATCAAGAGTGCTGGGCAGTGCCGCACGGTGCTCTATAATCAGGGTACTTGATGAACGAAAGGCACTTCGTTATTCCGAGCTGATGAAGGAAACGAATATAGGGCTGTCGTCGGACATTGCATTTCACATAAGGAAGCTGACGGAGTGGGAAGTAGTTTCAAAGAAAGGTGAATCCTATGCCATCACCCCTCGCGGCCATTATTTTGCAAATATTCTTAATATGCTGTTGGACGGAGAGTACAGAGACCCTGCAAGCAATATCATGTATTGCCGGTTGTGAAAACTGAAATTTTGCCAGATTGATTGGTGCGGTGATTTACTTATTATTCCATGAAGTGCTCTGTTCAGGGGATAATGGCAACACCGAATACTTTATAATTGTGTATCCTATTTAACTAATATGGAGAAAAAAACATTAATTATTGCAGTTGCGGCATTTTTTGTAATGGTGGGTATTATGATAACAGCCCAACCGGTCATAAACTCCGTTAGCGATTCGCCAGACCCCGTAGAAGTCCCGGGCTACAATAACATCACTGCGGATATAACCAATGCCACATCGGCGTATGTGGAAATAAGCTATCCTAATGCAACGCTGATGGGAAATTTTTCAATGACTCAGGTCGGAGCAACTACAACGTGGTATTATAACCAGACATATGCGTATCCCGACCCTCTTGGGACATATTCCTACATCGTCAAGGCACATAATGCAACCGGATGGTCAACATCTGCTACATATAATTTCGTTATTCAGGATACAACTGCTCCAACAAGCAGCGTTGATTCAATGTCATACTGGCATAATTTGCCGGAGACGATAACCTCAACGGCAAGCGATAACTATGCGGTATCAAACGTATCTCTCTGGTATCGTTTCTCTACTGATAATGCGACATGGGGCTCATGGACATTCTTCGGAAAGGATTCTTCAGCACCCTATTCATTCAGCTTTACCTTCCCGAGCGGAGAGGGTTACTACGAATTTTACACTATAGCAAATGATACCGCAGGAAATACTGAAGCAGCTCCCAGCTCAGCAGACGAAAATGCAGGATATGACACAACAGCTCCAACAAGCAGTGTCGATTCAATGTCATATTGGCATAACTCCGTGCCGGTCGTGATTACCGCTACTGCCTCCGACAGCCTTTCGGGTGTGTCCGGGGTCACTTTATACTATCGTTACAGCAGTGATAACTCTTCATGGGGTTCATGGACGTCATTCTCCACGGACAGCTCATCACCTTGGCAGTGGAATTTCAATGCTCCTGACGGGGACGGGCATTATGAGCTTTATACAAGGGCTGATGATAATGCCACGAATACGGAATCCGCTCCTGTGTCCGCAGACGAGGCAATAGGCGTGGATACGGGCGCCCCATCGACATCGATTCATGTCGGTCTTCCGAAATATGGAAATTACGTAACGTCGTCCACATCATTTAATCTTACAGCCACCGATTCCGGAGGAGTTAATTCCACTTACTACAGAATATGGCACGGCGGATGGACGCCATCTCCCGGAACGGGTTCCGGCATAGGCGGCAATTTTTCCGTATATTCTGCAAATTTCACACTCAGCGGAAGCGGCACCCACTACGTGGAATTCTACAGCGATGATATCTCGGGTAATGACGAGGCAGTCCACAACAACACGTACATTGTGGATAACGATTCTCCCAGTCTGTACAGCATTGCAGCCACACCGTCCACCCAGTCGAAAGGGGGAAGAGTCAATATCACATGCCAGTCATCCGACAGTGGGGTGGGGATAGACAAGGTCTACGTGGAAGTTACATATCCTGACTCTTCTGTTGCAAATTTCACTATGTATTACATACCATGCACCCATTTCTACAGGGAGGAGGCTTATTCTGTTGTAGGTGTCTACGATTACACCATATACACTGTTGATTTGCTCGGAAACGGCGTTACATCCGGGGTATGCCATTTTACGATAACATCCTCCGGCGATATGACCCCGCCTGTCACAACCTGCACGCTCGAGCCGGCGGTTCCGGATGGGCCGGGAGGATGGTACGCTTCCCCTGTGAAGGTAACGCTTACTGCAACCGATGATGACAGTGGTGTGAATTATACAAAATACCGTATAGACAACGGAAGCTGGCTTACATATGCCGGTCAGTTCACGGTAAGCACAAACGGCTATCATCAGGTTGATTATTATTCAGTGGACAATGCGCATAACGTGGAGACCACCAAGTCCGTAAACTTCAAGATAAACATATCGACTCCTGTCACGAGCTACACTGTAGAACCTGCTGTTCCGAACGGGGAAAACGGATGGTACATAACAAATGTGACCGTGAACCTCACTGCCGTAGACCCTGATGGCGTTGACTATACGAAGTACAGAATCAATGGGGGCTCATGGATAACCTATTCATCACCGTTCAAAATATTGAGTGACGGAGTAAATGTGGTGGAGTTCTACTCTGCTGATGTTCTGGGTCATGTGGAAAGCATAAAGTCTTTCGTGGTGAAAATAGACAAGACGAATCCGACGATATCATTGCAGAGGCCACGCTTTGGATATCTTTATCTCTTTGACAGGGAGATACTGCCCCTTGCGTCCGGCGTGACATTGTCTATCGGAAGGCTTACCGTTACTGCAAGTGCATTAGATTTCACCTCCGGCATCGAGAATGTGACATTCTATACTAAAGTGGGGAATATAGCTATAGCCCAGAGTATAGACCTCCAGAGCCCGTACCAGTGGATATGGGGTGGAGATGTGGGGACAAAGTTACTTTACGCTGTAGCATATGACGAGGCAGGGAATTCGAAGACAAGTGATTCTCTGCTTGTGACTATAATAAGCCTTTAGACATGCCGGAATTCAAGGTTATACTCGTAGAGCCGAAGTATCCCGGCAATGTGGGCTCTGTTGCGAGAGTCATGGCGAATTTCGGATTCAGCGAGTTGATAATAGTTTCCGGAACGTTGCCTATTGACAGCGATGAATGCAGGAAAATGGCTGTCCATGCGCAGGATGTTCTCGATAACGCCCTCATCCTCGACACTTTCGGGGAGGCGCTGAAGCATGTGGATTATGCGGTCGGCACTTCCTCCATAGAAAGCAAGAATGACAAAAGACATTTGAGAAATGCCCTCACCTTGGCTGACTTTTCTTCGGAGATATATGAAATGGAGGGAACGGTCGGCATAGCATTTGGCAGGGAGGATTACGGGCTGCTGAACGAGGAACTCATGGATTGTGATGTCATGCTCAGAATACCGACATCAGATTCGTATCCAAGTATGAATCTCTCCCATGCTGTCGGTGTTGTATTATACGAGCTTTTTTCGAGCAGAAGGGTACCGAAACAGCCCCGCCTTGCTGACGGCATGGAGAAGGAAAAATTGTATGAATACTTCGACAAGCTGCTCGACAGCATAAATTACCCGGAATACAAGAAAGAAAACACAAAAATAATGTTCCGCCGCATAATGGGGAGGGCGATGCTTTCAAAATGGGAGTATCATACACTCATGGG
>CAZQQE010000065.1:0-7360 GCA_964595325.1 uncultured Thermoplasmatales archaeon
AACAGTGCAAATCACAATGGATTCAAATAAAACATCAGTCGCTCATTTCGTTAAAATTCAATACACATTGACAGCATCTGTTGATCCATCCGGAAGCGGTAGCATTACATTAAATCCATCAGGCGGAACATATGATTATGGAACAGTGGTCACGATAACCGCTGTAGCAAATACCGGCTATCAATTCGATCATTGGAGCGGAGATGCAAGTGGAAGCAATCCAACAGTGCAAATCACAATGGACTCTGATAAAAGTGTAACTGCACATTTCTCAACAATTCCCTCTCCTCCACCAAATCAAGCTCCAACCGTTGCAATAACTTCTCCATCCGACGATTCAACTGTTTCTGGTACAGCAAACATTCAGGGAACTTCCGGCGATACTGATGGCACAGTCCAAAGCGTGCAAATTAAGATTGATTCAGGTTCGTGGGTAACAGCAACAGGAACAACCTCGTGGAGTTATTCGTGGGATACTACCGCTGTTGCAAACGGGAGCCATACCATCTCTGCCCGTAGTTATGACGGAACTAACTATTCGAACATTTCATCCGTGACGGTAACTGTAAACAATATTCCGCCAAATCATAGACCGACTGTGAGAATAATATTTCCAACTAATGGCACAGAGGTGAAGAAAACATTCACCATCCACGGAACTTCAAGCGATGCTGATGGGAATGGAACGATACAGAAAGTGGAAATAAAGATTGGCAATGGAGATTGGAAAGTTGTTAATGGCACAACCTCTTGGAGTTACACATGGGATAGCACAACTGTGGACAACGGCAACTATATCATACAGGTAAGAGCATATGACGGGCAGGAATATTCCTTGGTGGATTCCATTACAGTGAATGTTAAAAACGTGGAAGAAGGAAATACAGGCATCACATGGATTTACATCGTCATCGTTGTCATCCTTGTTATTATATTGTTGGTGCTGGCATATCTCGTGATTCGAAGAGGGAGAGAATAAAAATAAAGGTGCCGACGGCCGACTTCCCTAAAGTTTAAATATAAATTTAGGTATACCTAAATTCGAGGAAGGTAAATGCATACAAAAAAATTGGTCCTGATGGGAAACCCCAATGTAGGTAAGAGTGTTGTGTTTTCCCGTCTTACGGGCGCAAATGTAATTGCATCAAACTATCCAGGTACAACGGTGGATTTTTATGAAGGCACAATGAGACTGGAAGGAGAGCAGGTAAAAATAATAGATGCTCCGGGGACATATTCACTTCAACCTTCTAACAGAGCGGAGGAAGTATCGGTAAATCTGCTAAATGATGCGGATATCGTCATAAATGTTATTGACGCAACAAATCTTGAGAGAAATTTGTACTTGACATTAGAACTGCTGGAGAAGAAAAAGCCAACTGTCATAGCACTCAACCTCTGGGACGAAACGAAGCACCTCGGCATAGATATCGACGTAGAAAAACTGGAAAAAATGCTCGGAGTTCCCGTGGTGCCCACCGTGGCGCTGACAGGCGAGGGGATAAAAGAGCTTGTGACAAGGCTTAAAGATGCAAAAGTTTCTGGCATGGCTCCGCTCAGCGAGGAGGAAAGATGGGTAAAAATAGGCAAGATAATAAAGGAGACAGAGAAAGTGCATCACCACCACCATACACTCAAAGAAAGGCTGTCGGATATAACAATAAAGCCCGCCACCGGCATACCCGTGGCATTGGTCATAGTTGCTCTGTCGTTTATTTTTGTGAGGTTGATAGGGGAAGGTTTGATAACTTACGTGTTCGACCCCCTGTTTAATGCGTATTATCCGATAGCCATGCACATCAGCGACTTGCTTGGCGGCAGCGGCATCATCCACGACATCCTGATAGGGACGCTTATTGACGGGAAAATAGATTACTTTCAGTCGATGGGGATACTTACAACGGGGCTGTACGTGCCCTTCGGCGCTGTCCTTCCGTACATCATCTCATTCTACTTCACTCTCTCAATACTTGAGGATTCCGGATATCTTCCAAGGCTGGCAACACTGGTGGATAATATATTTCACAGACTGGGGATGCACGGGCAGGGCATCGTTCCCGTATTCCTCGGGCTTGGTTGCAACGTTCCGGGTGTGCTGTCTTCAAGGGCTCTCGAAACCCGTAAACAGAGATTCATCTCCGCTACATTGACGGCAATAGCAGTTCCATGCATGGCGCAGACGGCAATGATATTCGGAATACTTGGACCGTACGGATTGAGATATGTTCTCATGGTATATACCACTCTCTTCATAGTCTTTATCGTTGTCGGCCTCATACTCAATAAATTTGTAAAAGGGGAGAGCCCCGAGATATTTCTTGAGATACCGCCGTACAGAAGGCCGAGCGCAAGGGCAATACTAAAAAAGACATGGATGCGCGTAAGGTGGTTTTTACAGGATGCAATACCCTGGCTGTTTTTAGGCGTATTCATAGTAAATATTCTTTATGCAGTGGGTTTTCTACAATGGTTAGGGGGCATATTTTCTCCAGTAACAGAGGGGTGGCTGGGATTGCCCAGAGAGTCGACAACGGCCCTTTTGATAGGATTTCTGAGAAAGGATCTTGCGGTCGGCATGTTGCTTCCGCTAGGAATGAAGCCCCTGCAACTGGTAATAGCCACCACACTTCTCGGCATATACTTCCCGTGCATTGCCACCTTTGCAGTCATGCTCAAGGAACTCGGCATCAAGGATCTGATGAAATCCATAGCAATAATGATTTTCACAGCACTGACAGTGGGGGGGATAATGAGGGTCATATTGCTGGGTGTTTAGATAGCTCAAAGTACAAAATATTTATAAAACCGTTTCCATAACAGTGCGGGAGTCAGGAGTAGGTGAGCGGCTCACGGCTTCGTGCTGAGGAAACTCCTCCCTCATTCCTGGACCAGGTGTGTAAAAACTGGGGTGAGAGCCCCAAACGGGGAGCAGAAACGACACAGCCCGTGGCGAGGATGATTTCCGCGGGAATGACATTGCCACGGGATTTGATGAAACGGCCCCGTCCTGGAGCAAGTCCAAATACCGGGATCGGTTGTCCAGGACCGCTCGGAGGTGGGACGCATAGGTGAATGCCGCATAAAACAGAAGGAGGGTTACTGCCTTCACCTGACTCCCGATTTTAACACGGCAAAATATCACAGTATTCTTGCATTTGGCTTTGCCTCTCCGCAACCGGTGCACCGCTTTGCCCCTTATTTTGGTGTGTAACTGTTTTAATTATCACCCGGCCGTTAAATCAGGCGATTTTACGCCATATTTTAATAATATACCCAAACAAGCATAACCGCACTACTTACTTTAACCAAAATATACCGTTACCGTCATGCCCATGTTTATTGTGATGAAGATAACTTCCACAAATCATCACCTATATGATGAATGCTCTCGATAGCAATTCCTTTACTTGCCCGCACCATCTCCATTCCATCCATCAGTGCATATCCCAATGCCATGGCCGTACCTTCCTCGTTTCTCACCCATACAACATCACCTATTTTTATTTGCTCATCCGCCTCGATGATGCCCGGAGCCATTACATTTGCTCCCCCTATAACAAATTTCACAGCCCCTTTGTCTACGGTTGCAAACCTTTTCTTCGGTTTGTACTTATTCAGACCGTATAGAGTGAGAAAAGGCATATCCTTCAGAAAAATAATATCGATGCTGCCGTCGATTAATATGACTTTTATATCGCCAAACTCGGCGCTTTCCACTACTTTCCCTCTAGGAATACGGCAGTCCAACATTCCCTCTATTTCCCCGATTATGCCATCTGCAATTTTCTTTCGTATGGGATGACGGTGCTTCAATAGCATATTTCATAAACAAATTTTTTTATAAAAATGATTGCTTACCGCCCCGTCATTTTACACAGGAATGAAAACTATCGGTGCCCTCCAATCCGATGCCACAGGTTGATCGGGATCAAGTGCAACGGCAATGACCGTAATGATATAACTTCCTCTCGGAACACCAGAGAAATTGCATGAAAAACCGTCCGATGGTGTCGCATCCAGCAGACTATCAACCGTTTCTCGGGTAAATAAATTATAGAGTGTAAAATAAGCAGCTATGATATTGGTGCTACTGATTGTCTCCACGGATATAGAGTTGTAACCGACCATGATCGTCCACGAAGGCTTATACGCCGGTATTATTTTTCTCCCGTAGAAATAAAGTCCCCCCTCCGGCGCAGTGATAAATATGTAGGAATCATTTACCGTCTTTGAGACAGCAAAACCCTGAAAAAGTGGCATTACAAAAAGCACTGCCAGTAGTAACATAACAAGCTTTTTCATAATTAATAAGCAGGCATTGAATATTTAATATTTTCTTTGTCAGGCAGCCTCTTTCACTTCCGGCTCAAAAACAATTTCGCTTTTTATCGAATTGGTCACAAGGCAGTACTTCTCGGCAAGAAAAAGAGCCTTCTCTAACTTTTTGGTATCGCTGCCGGAAACTTTCGGCTTTATCGAAACCCTTGTCATCATCTCATTCCCTTTTATTTCCTCAAGCGTGCTCTCGCATTCACATTCAAATGAACGGAAGGATACATTCATCTTTCTGCACACCGTTTCAAAAGTGAGCATCAAACATGTGGCAATACTGGCAGTAAACAAATCCTCCGGTGTTGCAAAGTCTTCGTACCCGCCGAACTCCGGCGGAGCGGAAAATCGTGTTTCCATGCCGTTTCCACAGCTAAGCTTTCCTACCCTCTCTTTTTCATATACAATTTTCGCATTATACGTGTGCATTTAATCCCTCTTCTGGAGATAATCTTTTATCGCCTCTTTCAGTCCATCGGATGCAAGATTCGAGCAATGCATTTTTATCGGAGGGAGACCGTCAAGTTCCTTAGCAACATCATCCCTGCTTATTTCCATTGCTTCCTCTATGCTCTTTCCTCTTGCAAGCTCAGTTATCATGCTGCTCGTTGCAATAGCTGCCGCGCACCCGAAAGTTTTGAATTTTATATCCTCAAGTTTTCCGTCCTTAACCTTTATGTATATCGTCATCATATCCCCGCATACGGGGTTCCCCACCTCCCCCACACCGTCCGCATCCTTTATCTCACCCATGTTCCTGGGGTTCCTGAAATGTTCTATGACCTTCTTGCTGTACATATTCACTCCTTCCATAACGGTGACATGGCCCTTAGTTTTTCCAAAATCGGGGGTAGAACTTCTATGACATAATCTATCTCTTCCTTTGTATTCCCCCTCCCGAGAGTGAGACGCAGCGAGCCATGTGCCTGCACTTCATCTAGTCCTATAGCCATGAGAACGTGAGATGGCTTCAATTTTTTGGAGGAACATGCCGAACCCGTTGAGCCGGCAATACCCATATCATCGAGGCTGAGGATGAGAGATTCACCCTCCACGGCAGTAAATCTGAAGTGAGCGTTGTTCGGCAATCTCCTTTCGGGATGTCCGTTTAGGTATGCCTCCTCTATTTCAAGCACGCCTTTTATCAGTCTGTCTCTGAGTTGCTTCATCTTTTTCGTATCCCCGTCCATCCTTTCCCCTGCAAGTTTGCATGCCTTTCCGAGACCCACGATACCCGGCACATTCTCTGTCGAGGGACGCAGCCCCCTCTCGTGCCCGCCGCCATGGATTATTGCATCGATCTTCGTTCCCTTTTTTATGTAAAGCGCCCCGACTCCTTTCGGGCCGTAAATTTTGTGTGACGAGATAGAGAGCATATCCACCCCCATATGTTTGACATCCATGGGAACTTTCCCCACTGACTGGACGGCATCCGTATGAAATACAATTCCATTTTTCTTCGCTATCTTGGCTATTTCCTCGATAGGCTCTATTGTCCCGATTTCATTGTTAGCATGCATAATCGTTATCAAAATGGTATCATCTCTTATAGAGTCCTCAACATCACCGGGGCTGACAATCCCATATTTATCAACCGGCAGATATGTGACATCAAATCCCTTCTTTTCGAGATACTGGCACGTCGCCATCACGGCAGGATGTTCTATCTGACTGGTTATAATATGCCCTTTCCCCTCACGGAAAGCAATGCCTTTTATAGCAATGTTGTCGCTTTCGGTTCCTCCTGCGGTAAATATGATTTCCTCGCTTTCCGCACCTATCAGCGCCGCCACCTGCGCCCTGCCTTTCTCTACGGCAGCCCTTGCCTCCGTGCCGAACGAATGGAGAGAGGATGCATTGCCGTATTTCTGCGTGAAATAGGGAATCATTTCCTTTACTACCTCCTCGTCCACAGGTGTGGTAGCTGCGTGGTCCAAATATATGCGCCTCATTTCAATCACTTTTGACTCTGCCGATAACACAGGGAGGGTTTTAAAACCTACTCCAGCATACCTGTGCCATAACGTCTGAATTTTACATATTCGTTCTCTTTATTTATACTTAACGATAGTTAATACTAAATATTGCTACTCTATTAAGACCATGGGCGGCAAAGTACCGTGCGAGGTGATAACGTGGTATGTTCTTCCTGCAATCAGAAGGGAACTGTCAGCCGTAATGATAAGCAAGTACAACATGTACCAGAAGGATGCGGCAAAACTACTCGGCGTCACAGATGCAGCCGTTTCCCAGTACCTATCGCGAAAGAGGGGAAATATCGATTTTGACGGTATGGGAAAGAAAGAGTTCGAAAGCTCTGCAAAGAATATTATAGACGGAATACCGGCCGAAAAAGAAATATGCCGACTGTGCAAGTTTCTGGTAGCTGACGGACTGCTGGACAAAATGGAAAGCATGGGAAAAAGTTGATGCCGCTCAAGACATAGCGAATGAACGTACTCTGATATTTTTCGCCTAAGCTTACTTTTGAGATATAAGACGGTTATTCCGCTTTCTCTATCCTGCCGCTTCTTCCGGTCGATATCTGCAGCTGGTTGTTCCACTCTTTTACCCATCCGTCCTTTATCACGACGGTATCGTTCGCATCCACTTTTTCTATCTCATCATTCCACAAGGTGATCTGTACGGTATTGCCATCCTCATCCTCGCCCACCAAGTCGCACACCCTGGCAGTGCCTCCGAATCTCTTCGTGATTTCACGGGGCTCTTTTTTCTCAACTATTTTCAGAACAATTTCGTCCACATTGCTGTTTGCTTTCAAATCAGATACTTTCATTTTTATCCAAATTGAATGTCAGATGGATTATTTAAAATAAACGCAAAGAGCCCGAAGAGGAGACACCTACGGTTTCTCCTTCTATCCTCTTCCCTTTTCCCGAGGCTTTTTCCAAAAGGGTTGGTTTTCTTAGAACCCCTTTCTTTAAAAAGAAAGGTGTTTCATCCCCAAAGAAACTTAAAAAAAAGGTCTGCACCCCAAAGAGGAGACACCTACGGTTTCTCCTTCTATCCT
>CAZQQE010000066.1:0-7333 GCA_964595325.1 uncultured Thermoplasmatales archaeon
CATGCTCGATTTTCCAGCAGCATCTGTCTTTAAACAGCAACTTTTTGTAGTACGGACACAGCATGCATGTCTTCAAATCGACACTGTCCCTGTACTTCGGACAGAACACTTTCTCGCAATTGCTCTCTACCCCACTCATAAACATGGTGAGAAAAGGGCCAGAATGTTTATAAGCAAGGAGGGGGATATGAAAGTATTAAAACTTTTCTATCAGCCGGAGGTCTGCCATGCAAGCTCAACGGGATAAGTTAAAAATCATTTTTGTTCCGGAAATACTGCATACAGATGGCAAACATTTTAAAAGACTATTTGTTTTACCATAAAATAGACAAGCGGTGGAAAAATGAAGGATAAAAGAGTATTACAGGGGCTTTTTATCACATCCATTCTGGTAGCGGTCGCTCTCTCCATCACATTTGCAACGGCCGATGGGCCGCCGGCAGCAGGCAACACGATATATGTTCATACCAGCATTCAATCGGCTATAGATAACGCGAGCGACGGCGACACCATTTTTGTATACAACGGTACATATCACGAAAACGTTGTAGTAAATAAATCGGTCAACCTTGTCGGGGAAGACAGAGATAATACGATTATCGACGGCAACGGAAGCAGCGATGTCATAAATATAACGGCAGAATGGGTAAATGTTTCGTGGCTGACGATAAGAAACGGAAGCATCGGGGTTGCCATACATTCCGGCAATGAAACGGTTTTCGACTGCAATATCTCCGGCAATACCATAGGCGTTAAAATTTTCAATTCCTCGAACAGCACTGTTTACCATAACGATTTCACAGGCAATACACAGAATGCGTATGACAGCGGCTCGAACATATGGGACAACGGTTATCCATCCGGGGGCAACTACTGGGATGACTACACCGGCACGGACGGTGACGGCGACGGAATAGGAGACACACCTTACGGCATTCCGGGCGGAAGCAGTACTGACAGATATCCGTTCATAGCTCCCGTAGATATAATTCCACCGTTCACATCATGTACTTTGAACGGCACGGCAGGCGATAACGGCTGGTACGTGGGCAACGTCACCGTGACGCTTGCAGCTGCCGATAACGATTCGGGTGTGAACCGCACTCTCTACAGAATCGACAACGGCTCGTGGATTACATACAACGGCTCCTTCGAGATATCGTCGGATGGTGCTCATACCGTTGAATATTACTCGGTCGATACCGTCGGAAACAAAGAAAAGGCAAAAATAAACCAAGTAAACATCGACAAAACATCGCCGTCGGTTGAATGTTACCTCCAACCATCTTCTCCAGACGGAAATAACGGATGGTATACCCGAAGCATCGAGGTGACACTTTCCGCAGATGACAATACTTCCGGCGTGGAGAGCATAAAATACAGAATAGACCATGAAACATGGAACGACTATACGGGCTACTTTTTACTGAATGTCGAAGGAAACCATACGTTCACTTTTTATGCGAAGGACTATGCAGGACATGAGGTTACAGAGTCAAGAAATATAAAAATAGACAAAACGGCCCCTCAGATATCGATTTCGGCACCCAACGGAAGTTATGTGAAGGGCATCGTCGACATAAAATGGAACGCCTCCGACAATGTTGACAGCAATTTGAGCGGGAGTATATCCATTTATGCCGTGAGAGGAAACGAGAGCATAAAAATTGCTTCCGGACTTGACAACACGGGCAGCTACGAATGGAATACCCTCCAGTTCGAAGATTCTTCATATGTGCTGAAAATCAATGCCACGGACGAAGCGGGCAATACCGGAACGAACTTTTCAGAGTCATTCATACTTGACAATATGCCCCCCACCATCACGATAGACCAGCCCAGAGGGGGAGAGGTGCTCGGAAGCGGGAAAAACCTTGTCATATTCTGGAATGCGAGCGACGACATGGACACCGACCTCGACGGAACCATATGGATTTCATACAGCCATGACGGCGGAAGCACGTGGAACAATATACTGGAAGGCGTGGCAAACAGCGGAAAGTACACATACGGAATAAGTACGTGGGAAAACGGCAACTACATGTTGAGGATAAATGCAACCGATGATGCGGGCAACACCGGATGGGCTGTATCCGGCAACTTCACGATAGATAAGACGCCACCTACCGTGTCAATAAACAGGCCCAAGAGCGGATATCTTTACATGAACATAGTCGGCAGGGAAATAATCCCGCCGATACCAATATCCCTCATACCGCTGCCTTACAATACGATAATAATAGGAAAAATAACCGTGGAGATATCTGCCAGTGACGAGTTTTCAGGCATAGACCACATTGACATCAACGCCGGCGGGGCGACGAAAACGCTGGACGGCGGCAGCGGAAGCACCTACAGATTTGAGTGGAACACACCTCTCGGAAAGTGCGACCTAAGCGTCGTTGCGTATGACATGGCAGGAAACTCCGGAAAGGACGAACTCACGGATATATTCTGCATAAATATGTAAGATTCAGAGAATCTGGTCGAATTCGTAATCTTCCCATTTTCTTTCTTCGGTAAGTATTTCGAATTCTACGGGCGTAAGAATCGGTTTTTTATAACTGGCGGCATCATCTATGGCTATTCTCGGGCATGAGGTGGAAACGTAAAAATCCACATCCATGTAATCAAGCTTTTCCGGTGAGAAATGATTTGAGGATATCAGATATGCATCCATACCTTTCTCTTCTGCCAGTTTTTTCATGGCATATGCAAGTTCCACTCTTTTCTGTCCCAGTTTTTCACCTACCAGTATGCCCACCCTGCTTTTTCCCATGGCATTTGATATGCGTGCGTATCTCTGCCGCATAACCTTTTCCCTAATATTTTCCAGTTCATGTCTGCTTGCCTCGTTCCGGGAAGGGTCGGCTATGATAACCGGTTTTGACGTTGCTATGGACAGCCCGAGAGGATGAAAATAACCGTCTCCTATGTAGAGAAATGAGTCGACATTGTTTGCTATTGATGTGGCTGCGGTTAAATCGCACCCGAGTATCTGGCCGTCATAAGCTGTCCGCCTGCTTCTTTTGCCAACGAACGGCGTAAAACCTTCCCCTTTCAAAATGCCGGCGCATTTCTTTATCTGACGGATGTAGGGGGTTATGCTTGTTATACCGATTTTCCTGCCCTCCAGCAGGGGTATCGCCTTTTTGACTGCTGCGGTTGCATCGAACGGGGATTCCACTTCAAGAAAAGATGCTGGAACCGGATATTTTTTTCTCAAATACGGCATTTCCGCCTCGCCGACGTATATTATTTTATCAACGTTCATCCCGTCAATGCAGTCGCAGAAATCGCATGCGCCGTAGCAGCTGTTGGCAGATATAATTGTTCTTATGCCCTTCGACGACAAAAAATCCGAGATTTCTGATGCAAGGTGAAGCAAACCGTCGGGAAGCTTCAGCAAAACGGTGCTGCATCCCTCCGAAATGCTTTCAAGCCTTTTGAAATCAATGATGCTTGATTTTGACTTCGCCATTTACTTCAATATCAACAAGGGTATTTATATTCATACCAATTCTTTTTTCGACTTCCTCGAGGTTGCCCTTATTGATTGCTATGAGCACCCCTTTTATCTTTACATCCATCTTTTTGAGAGCCGAAACGACCGCTGTCAGCGTTCCGCCCGTGCTCACGACATCGTCAACTATGACAATCTCATCTCCCCTGTTTATGCCGTTTATGAAAAGATTGGATGATGAGTAGCCGGTCGTCTGCTTGACGGATACCTCTCCCGGAAGGCCGTAACTCCTTTTTCTTATTATGGTGAACGGTATGTTCGTTTTTAGTGAGAGAGCTGCAGCGATAGGTATGCCCATGGCTTCCATGGTTACAATTCTGGTGCATGAGGGCATTATTTCCGCCATGCGGTCGACAACCTCCTCGAGCAGCGATGGCTCTATGTACGGTATTCCGTCTGTAATGGGATGGATAACATAGTTGTATTCCCCTTTCTTTATTATTGGCGCATTTTTCAAACTCTCCTCGATTTTGCTCATGAGACCACCGATTTGAAATCCTTAACGAATTCGCCTATTAATCTCTTTTTCACATGAGGCATGACCACGATGCGTATGAACCCGTTTTCTTCATCAACCCCGACTTTCCAGCCCATATCGGAAAGTTTTCTCGCAACCTCATCGACATTATCGAGTTTTACAGCCACCAGATTTGTCTCGGGCTTTGCCACAAGTTCAAATCCTGCATCTTCCAGCTTCTTTTCAGCGTAGCGTGTAATGTCCATGCATTTTTTCACCACCCTCCTGTAGCCATCATTCCCCATATATTTCATGACGGCGTAGGCGGCTGCCGCCGGGGCGCCCGGGCGCGTTCCCAGCAAGGACATCTGCTTTCTCGTATGGGTGCATGTAGATTCGACGGATATGGAATCGAACCATTCGCCCTTTCTCATCATAAGAATGCCGGAAGGTATGACCGCCATGCCCATTTTGTGGGGGTCCACTGATAGGCTGCTGACACCTTTCACCTCAAAATCAAACTTTTTGCTGATAACCCCTGCCTTCCTCAGGAACGGGATGACGAACCCGCCGAATGCGGCATCAACATGGAAATATACGTTCTCGTCCGTACAGATTTCCCCCATTTCTTCTATGGGGTCGATAAGGCCGAGGTTGGTTGTTCCTGCAATGCCTACAACGCATGCTGTATTGCCATTTATCATTTTTTTGAGACGGCTGGCATCCGCCACATGATTTTTTGACGGCAGCACTTTCAATTTGATGCCCATGAGCGATGACGCCTTCCTGAACGAGAAATGTGCGGACTCAGGTACAATGACCTCTTTCTTCCCGCTCATGTTTTTGAAAATCCATAATGCCGTTAAGTTGGATTCCGTGCCGCCTGACGTCATCTGTCCCCCATAGCCTGCCGGGGCATGGAGCATCCTGCCTACCATTTTTATGACTTCATCCTCAATGCCCTTCGTCCCCGGAAAAAGTTCAGGGTCGCCCATATTCGTTTCGATGAACATGCGGTACGCTCTCACGGCTACCGGATGGGGCAGAGTGCACATGGAGCCGAGTATTCGTCCCGATGAGAAGGTTGTGTCCTTTGAACGGGCTTTCTCCAGTTCCTCAAAAATTTTTTCTTTCTTCACTCTACTACCTCGAGTTTTATTTCCTCGCCTTTGAATGTGTACGCCCTCCACGAGTTGTCGTCATACGGGGAGGCTATTATTATGTGAACCCTTCCGTATTCTTCGAATAGATGCAGGTCGGCCTCCGACGGTATCGGATACGGAGACGGATGGGAATGGACAGTACCCACGATGGAATAATCAATGGGCGCCATGTACATATGGAATATTGCATGCGAGTCGCCCGATATGGTGCCGGGCAGGAGAACGACCTCGGAGATTACGCTCTTGTCATCACCGACTGAAAGCAATCCGGCAAATTCCCTCGGATGGATGGACTTTGAACTCTCTTCTATCAAATCCAGGCAATCCCGCTCAATCCCCCTTATCTTCACCATTCTCGTTCCTCTTTACTCTGAATGACAGCAATTCATAAACCCTATTGTAGAAATTATCTTCGAGACGTATGAAAGACGATTTTTTGTCGGATAATGATAGTAGTATCTCATCCTTTTTCGAAACCGCCCCGGCTCGTATCCCGTCTATCACAATCTTTGCATGCTTATCTCTCTTTATTTTGATCCTCAGTTTCTTGTCTGCAGGTATGACGAGCGGCGAGGATATATGCCTGAAAGGAGCAACAGGAGCAACCACGAACGCACTGATGGACGGGTCGACTATCGGTCCCCCGACGGAGAAGGCATAACTTGTGGAGCCGGTCGGCGTGGCAACTATCATACCGTTTCCATCTATCTCTTCCGTAACCATCCCGTCCACCGAAAGTTCCAGTGAAAGAATTTTGCCGACATTCGACACATGGATGACAACCTCATTGGTAGCATCCGGCAGGCGCTCACCGTTGAGCATGGTTTTTATCCTCATTCTCTCGTCCACGAAATATTTTCCTTCAAGCATTTTTTTGACGCCCGCCAGCGCCTCCTCCGCCTTGACTTCCGTTAAAAAGCCCACCGCCCCTGTATTTATGGTGAAAACCGGCTTCGTGGTATACCTCATAGTCATAAGTATGGTCCCGTCCCCGCCGACAATCAAAATTTTATCTGCTTTCTCTCCTATCTCCTTTATCGAATAGCCATCCTTCGACATATGGGCAGCTATCTTCTTCTCCAGCATAACCTCGCCGAGCATTGGATATACCCGCTCTGCTATGGTGTATGACTTCATCGACGGTTTGCATATAAGGCCCCATAATGTGCTCATACTATCAATCCCTCCAGAATTTTTTCGGATGAAACTGCAAAAACGCTGCTTCTTTCCTTCAAATTCAATCCGGTATCGAGGACGTTGCCCTTTGCGTTGAATACCTCCCCTCCCGCCTCCCTGACGATAAGTGTGGCGGCGGCAAAGTCTGTGACGCGCAGATATTCGTTACCCTGAATGTATGCACTCAGCGAGCCGGAAGCGACAAGGCTCATCTCGAGGGCGGCGGCGCCCAGAGAACGGATGTTGACATGGTTTATGTCGAGAAAATTGAAAATACGGTTGTTGCCCGATTTTCCGAGAGCAAGGGATATTATCGGCTCCGCAAGCGTTTTATCAACCTCTATTCTCCTTCCATTTAGAAATGCCCCTCTTCCTTTTTCGGCGGTGTACGTATCTCCCGTAAGAATATTTTTCACAATCGCATATTCGATGTCGTCCAGCCTTTCCTTTCCCACCGCTATGGATGTGCAGTAAAAGGGTATGTCATGCACGGCGTTTCTCGTGCCGTCTACGGGGTCAATCACCATCGTGTATTCCATGCCGTTGTCAATAAAGCCTGCTT
Organism: uncultured Thermoplasmatales archaeon; assembly: GCA_964595325.1. Classification (GTDB taxonomy): domain Archaea; phylum Thermoplasmatota; class E2; order UBA202; family DSCA01; genus VBQP01. The sequence continues at coordinate 6,882 of CAZQQE010000066.1, forward strand.
CCTCCGATAATATATTCATTTTTCCGCCTGCATCTAACAGAGCCGCATCTTCTGCGACCTTATCCACGTGCTGCGTCGGTGTGCCGTCTGCGCCCATCTCCACGTCCTTTCCCATCTCCTCGAAGTTCTTCTTGCGCTCCTCTCTGACCTTACTTTCTATGTCGTCTGCAATTCTAATGCATATGCCTTCCAATTCTTCTATTTCGGACATTTTACGAATAAGTAAGCTTTTCCAGATATAAAAGGTATTGGAATGCCGCTTCATCAACCGCCCAGAATTGTCACGCTTTCTATCACAACTTCATCGACGGGCCAGTCCTTCATGCCGTGCTTTGTTGTGGTGTCAACAGATGCTATTGCTCGCAGAACATCCATGCCGTCTATGACTTTACCGAATGCGGCATACTGCCCGTCAAGGCGATGCTGTGCCCCGTCGCATATGAAAAACTGGC
>CAZQQE010000067.1:0-7093 GCA_964595325.1 uncultured Thermoplasmatales archaeon
GAGAAGGCAAAGAAAAGATGGGACAAAGGAGAATACTGGTGGGAATTGAGAGCATGTGATTATTACGGAGAATTTGAGAAACCAAAAATCATATATGCGGAAATCGCTCAGCGTGGTCAATTCACTTTTGATGAACTCAAATATTTCTCCGAAACAACATCATACATTATCGACTCTGATTCTTTATACTTACTGGGTATTTTTAATTCTAAACTTTGGACATATACGTTCTCTTTGAATAGTTCCACAATCAGGGGTGGTTTTTACAGATGGAAACGCCAGTATATGGAAAAAATGCCAATTCGTACCATCAATTTTTCAAATCCTGAAGATAAGACAAAGCATGATAAGATGGTTGGGCTGGTTGAACGAATGCTCGAACTTCATGAACGTCTTGCAAGGGCGAGAACTGAGAACGAAAAAACGATGCTCCAACGTCAAATAGATGCGACAGATGGGCAGATTGATAAACTGGTTTACGAATTGTACGAACTGACGCCTGAAGAAATTGAAATTATCGAAAAGTTTAATGAAGGGAAATAAAATATCATAATAAATATAACAAAATACACAAGGTGCATGAGATGCCCAGAATGATGAGAATTGAAATAAACCCGGCAGTATTCAAATGGCTCAGAGTCAGTGCGGGCTGGAGTGTTGAGGAGGTAAGCAATCGGATTAAAACCAGTGTTGAGAACGTCAGAGCATTTGAGTCCGGAGAAAAAGCTCCTACTCTCAGACAATTGAAGGAGTTGTCCAAAGCATACAACCGTCCTCTTGCTGCATTCCTCCTTTCCAAACCCATCAAGGAAAAACCCCTGCCGGAAGATTACAGGATGCTTCCCGGAAGAAAGAATATTTTCGATAAGAAAACTATTGTTGTTCTCAGAAAGGCAAGGGATCTTCAGGAGATAGGTAGCGAGCTGTCAAAAAATATAAATTATCGTATAAGTCCGAAAGTGGAGCATGTAAAAATTTCAGATAACCCCAGAGATATGGCAGAGAAGTACAGGAAAATATTTGGTCTGACAGAAGGGAAACAGAGAAAATTCAAGACCCCTTATGAGTTTTTCGACTATCTGAGGGATATTCTTGAAGATATGAACATTCTGGTTTTCCAGTTTTCCATGCCTGTGGAGGATGCAAGGGGATTTGCCCTTACCGATGAAGCCCCGAATGTCATCGTGGTAAACACAAAAGACAGTATAGAAGCAAGGATTTTTTCTTTGATGCACGAGTTTGCACATATTCTGCTGGGGCAAACGGTGATAGACCTGCCGGATATTTCCGATACAACAAGGAATAAAATAGAGGCATGGTGCAATGAATTTGCGGCGTCCTTTTTGCTTCCAAAGGAAATGGCAAAAAATTTGTTTGAGCCGGAACGAAATGTTATTACATCCCCCAAGACGCTTAACAGTTTGTCACGGAAATATAAAGTTAGTAAGGCCATGCTTTTGCTAAACATGCTCAAATTGGGATACATTACAAAAACAAAGTATAAGGAGGTTCTCGAAAGGTATAAAGCAAAAGATATGAAAAACGGAGAAGAAAAACGGAGGAGCGGGGGAATACCCCCAGACAAAAGATGTCTCTCCAAAGTAGGCACTAAATTTGTATCCATTGTTGCTAACAATTACGATCAGAACTACATCACTTACACCGATGCACTGAATTATCTCTCCATACGAGCAAAGAACTTTGACAAAGTACTGGCTCAGGCGAGAAAATGACCGTAACATTGTATATCATTGATACGTCTTCGCTGGTCGAGCTGAACAAACACAACCCCATGGACATTTACCCCGGTGTATGGAAAAGAATGGAGGGGCTTATCCATTCGAAAAGACTTTTTGCCCCTAAGGAAGTGCTCAATGAACTCTCCCGGATAGATGATTTGCTGTTCGACTGGGCAAAGAATCAAAGTCAGATGTTCATAGAGCCAACCGAACAGCAGATTGATATCGTGAAGGAAATCCTGCAAAAGTATCCCAGCTTGATAGATATAAATCGCAAATATGATGCCGACCCTTGGGTTATTGCACTTGCAATAGAGATGAACCGCAGCAAACAGAAGACTTTAATCGAAGTTAAACGAGTTGTTGTAACTGAAGAAAAACTGAGAGGGAACAAAATCAAAATCCCTTTCGTTTGTAAGGAGTTTGCAGTGGAATCCATCGATATTCTGGATATGTTCAGGATGGAAGGATGGAAATTCCTGTAATTGAAACATATATCTGGTTAAAACAGCCGGAGGGATTTGAGATTTCATGACTTCCTTTTAACTCTACATTTCAGGATTTTCGTATTTGCAGAGTTAACCTCGGGCGTGCTGCTGTTTTTCATGCCAAATTTTATGTAGTAGTTCTTTATTTCATGTCAGATTTCCATGTATGAAGTACGTTTCCATGGTAGAGGTGGGCAGGGCGCTGTTACTGCCGCCAACATACTATCCGTTGCCGCATTCAGCGAGGGCAAGTACGTCCAGGCTTTTCCCATTTTCGGAGTCGAGCGTAGAGGGGCGCCTGTGGCTGCCTTCCTGAGAATGGACGACAGACCCATAGACATCAAATACCAGATATACGAACCGGATGCGGTTGTCATCCAGGACCCCAGCCTCATAGAAATCAAGGAGGCGAATGTCGGCGGGGGGCTGAAGGCGGGCGGGAAGGTCATAATAAACACGAAAAAAAAGCCGTCTGAATTTGACTTCGGGGATGCGAAAATTTATACGGTGGATGCCACGGCAATAGCAGTCGAGCACAGGTTAGGCACACAGACAAGTCCCATCGTGAATACAGCCGTGCTCGGAGCATATGCAAGAGCCGTGGGAAATGTATCAATCGATTCCGTGGCAAAGGCGGTCATGGAGATGTCGCCTGCAAAGAAAGAAGAAAATGTCAAGGCTGCAAAAGAAGCCTATGAAAAGGTGGTGGGATTATGAGCGAAGATGAAGTCACCCCCGGTGCCGTGATAACAACTCCGGGGAGCGCCATGAGGTACAAAACGGGCTCGTGGAGGACTCTGAGGCCGGTGCTTGACGAGGAGAAATGCAAGTTTTGCAACATATGCTGGCAACTCTGCCCCGACAGCGCTATAGAGAAAGCTGATGCAAAGGCCAAAAAGCCCGTGAGAATAGATTATGATTACTGCAAGGGGTGCGGCATATGCGTGCACGAATGCCCCTTTGACGCCCTTAAAATGGTAGAGGAGGAGAAGTGATATAATGGGTATAAAACAGGTTGTTAAGGGAAATTTTGCGACTGCCGTTGCCGCCAAACTGGCGAGGGTTGATGTCATTCCCGCATATCCGATAACGCCCTCGACCCTCTTCCCGGAGCAGATTTCAACGTACATAGCGAACGGCGAGATGGATGCGGAGCTTCTGCTGACAGAATCGGAACACAGCGCAATGAGCGCAGCCATAGGCGCAAGCGCATCAGGAGCGAGAGTCGCCACCGCCACCGCCTCGCAGGGATTGAAACTTATGAGCGAGATGCTCTTTATCGCCTCGGGCATGAGGCTGCCCATAGTCACGGCGGTCGGAAACAGGGCTCTGTCCGCCCCGATAAACATATGGTGCGACCATCAGGACAGTATAGCCGAGAGAGACAGCGGATGGATTCAGTTCTATGCGGAGAATAACCAGAACGCTCTTGATTTGATGCTCATGGCTTTCAAAATTTCGGAAGACCACCGTGTTTTGCTGCCGTCAATGGTAGGGCTTGACGCTTTTGTTTTAACGCATACGATGGAGGGTGTGGACGTGCCGTTGCAGGAAGAGGCGGATGAGTTTCTGCCGAAGTACGAGCCTGTGTTCAAGCTCGATTTGAAAAATCCTATGACATTCGGCTCTTTCGGAACCCCTGCCCATTACATGGAATTCAAATACCAGCAGTGGGAAGCGATGAAGAATGCCAGCAAGGTGATAGACGAGGTGTTTTCCGAATTCCACAAAAAATTCGGCAGAAAGTACGAGAAAGTGAGCGAGTACAGAACCGATGATGCAGACATCATTTTCCTCACAATGGGTTCGATGAGCGGTACCGCCCGTGCTGCGGTTGATTCGCTGAGGGCAAAGGGCATAAAGGCAGGAACCGCAAAGCTTACGGTTTTCCGTCCGTTCCCCGTAAAAGAGATAAAAGAACTTTCTAAAAAGGCAAAGGTTCTTGCTGTGGTTGACAGAAACATTTCATTCGGATTCGGAGGGGCGGTCTTTGCCGAGGTCTCCGGTGTGCTGATAAACGAGAAGGAGAAACCCGCCATCATGGACTTCATTCTCGGGCTCGGCGGAAGGGACATCACGCAGGATGACTTCTTCACGATAGCCGATAAGGCGAAAAAAGCCATGGAGACTGGAAACGCCGAGATGGTCACATGGATAAATCTCAAGGAGGTGCAATAATGGCAAGCGATGATTTGCTTTCACCCGGACATCGGGGATGCGCCGGCTGCGGCATGGCATCTGCGGTGAGAATGGTTCTTCAAGCTGCAGGCCCGAATACGATTGTCGCCAATGCAACGGGCTGTCTTGAGGTCATGACGACCGCATATCCGGAGAGCGCATGGAAAATACCTTGGATTCATGCTGCGTTTGAAAATGCTGCGGCTGTTGCTTCCGGCATCGACGTGGCGCTCAAAAAACTCGGAAGGAGGGATGGCGTGAATATTCTTGCGTTCGGCGGAGACGGCGGGACATACGATATCGGTTTTCAGGCGCTGAGCGGTATGCTCGAAAGAAGAAACAACGTGACATACATCGTCTTCGACAACGAGGCTTATATGAATACGGGGATACAGAGATGCTCCTCCACACCGTTCGCCGCATCCACCACTACGTCGCCTGCGGGAAAGTTCAGCATCGGAAAGAAGGAGAAGAAAAAACCGATAGCGGCAATAGTTGCAGCCCATGATATACCGTACACGGCAACGGCAACCATAGCAAAGTACAACGACCTCAAGAAAAAGGTTAAGAAGGCTGTCGATACCGAGGGGCCTTCGTTCATACACATATTTTCACCGTGCCCTACCGGATGGAGATACCCGAGTGAGCTGACCGTCGAGCTGTCGAGAATGGCTGTCGAAACGGGCATCTTTCCGCTGTGGGAACTCGAAGGGCCGGATATGGACAAGATAAACGTCACATATTGGCCGAAGGAACGGAAACCTGTAGAGGAATACTTCAAAATGCAGGGAAGATTCCGTCATTTGTTCAAACCGGAAAAAAGAACGGATATATTGGATGAAATTCAGAAAGATGTTGATGAAAAATGGAAATGGTTAGAGGGATTTAAATGAAGTGGCAAGGCAAATCAAAAAGAAAGGAAACCGGCGGAAGGCTGAAATTGGCAAGAAAAAAGAGGAGATATGAGCTCGGAAGGGAACAGAATATTACTGTTCTGGGAGAGCCGAGACATAAGAAAGTCAGGGTAAGAGGGAACAACGCAAGAGTGCGAGTCCTTTCGACCAATGTGGCAAACGTGACCGACCCAGAAACAAATGTAACGAAGAAAGTGAAAATAAAAGATGTGCTGGAAAATGCCGCAAATCCCCATTATGTCAGAAGAGATATAATAACAAAAGGCGCAGTCATAGAAACCGAGATCGGCAAGGCAAGAATCACATCTCGCCCGGGGCAGGACGGGTGCATCAATGCAGTTTTGATAAAAAATGCCTGAAAAGAAATACGTGCTGTGGCCCATATATTTTGATAGGCGAAAGACCAAGAAGGATGGAAGGAGGGTTGCAAAAGACATCGCCGTCCCCAATGCATCTGCGGATGAAATAGTTAAAGCTGCAAAGAAAATAGGGCTCAATCCGATTAAGGAAAACAAGGCATATCCGGGCAGATGGTGGAAAAAGGAGGGGAGAGTTCTCGTCGAAAAATCGGACAAAAAAACAAAAATTTTGAAGGACATTGCCATGGAAATGTCAAAAAGCAGAAAAATATGAATTAATGTATACTAAGACTATTTAGTATAGGTATCGTATATATTAAGTATTGCTATAACCTTTATTGTACTTTTCCGGGCAGCATCACGAATGATATAATATTGTATAACAGTATTCTAAATATATTTAGTATAACTATTGAATAGTCTGAATAAAGATTTATGGCAAAATCTCTTTTTTCAGCGAGTCTCCTATGACAAAATTTTTGCCTTTACGATGTGCTTTCCCGTGTTTCAGTTTCTGAACCTTGTTAAACTCCTCGACATCTACTATCCCATCATGCTGCCCCGGAACGATTATATCCTCCCATTCAATGAGCCCGCAATAGACGGGATTGGAAAGTATTCTCGCCACCGTCTTCTTGCTCCACCTCCCTCCTCTTTTTGTTTTTGCCCCGCTCTCGTTCAACCACGATACGATATCTCCGAGCGAATTCCCGTTCAAATACATACTGTATATTTTTCTGACAGCATTTATCTCGTTTTCTACCTCGACAAAGTTTCCGTTTCGGTACTCATATCCATAGGGTGCGGGCGAACCGAGCATCCCCTTGCCGTCCTTCGCCTTCTGGCGCATGCCAACATAAACCCGCTCGCCTATCTGCTCGCTCTCCAGCTGGGCTATGCGCTGGATGATGTCCATAACAAAACGACCCATGGCGGTGGATGTATCCAAACTTTCGGTCATGGAAACGAATTCCTTGCCCTTTTCATTCAGATTCTCCATCATCAACATGAAATTCTTGCTGTTGCGGTGTATTCTGTCCATTTTCATTACGAGCAGGACATCCCATCTGTCTATGTTCTCCATCATCTCTTTATATGCGGGACGGTTTATGTCCCTGCCGCTGTATCCGTTGTCTACGTATTTGCCTGCAATTTCCCAGCCTCTTGCACTGCAGTATGCCTGAAGTTTCTCCATCTGGGCATCGAGTGAAAAGCCTTCCTTTGCCTGATCCTCCGTCGAAACACGCGTATATATCGCAACTCTCTTCATTTTCCCATCCCTAAAGTGTCCATCGGTAAACCGTTAGACACTTAAATTGACGGATTTTATATAAAATTTGTGAAAAATTGCCCTTTTTCGACGAAAATGAGAGAAATATTGAAAGTATACTTCCCCATAAATTATTGGACAAGAC
>CAZQQE010000068.1:0-7088 GCA_964595325.1 uncultured Thermoplasmatales archaeon
ACTTGATTTCCATGGGCTGTTATCGAAAAAAGCGTATAATAAATTTGGGTTCTGAACTCCCCGCCTAAGAAAGCAAAGCCGGATGATTTCCTTTCACACCTTCGTGACACTCACCACTTTGTCTCCCTTGTTCAGATTCATCAGTTTGACACCCATGGTGTTCCTTCCCTGTCTTCTTATGCCCCTCACGGGAATGCGCACCATCATTCCGTTCTTGCTTGAAAGCACGATTTCGTCCTCGTCCACGACTTCCATGATGGAGATGACTTTTCCGTTTCTGTCATTTGTGATTATCGTTCTCACGCCCTTCGCTCCTCTCTTTGTCAGCCGGTATTTGTCCAGAGGGGTTCTCTTGCCGTATCCGTTTTCCGTGACCGTGAGTATATCATTGCCCTTTGCCACTTCCATGTCTGCCACACTGTCGCCTTTTCTCAGCCGCATGCCTATCACACCTGCCGCAACCCTCCCCATGGAGCGCACGTCTTCGCCGTCAAAAACGCATGCATTTCCGTTTGCCGAGGCGACAACCACCTTCTCCCCGCCCTTAAGAAGTTTTACCTTCACGAGTTCATCCCCTTCCTTCAGATTTATCGCTCTTATGCCGCTGAATCTTATATTTTTATACAGCGAAAGTTTTGTTTTCTTTATCAATCCTTTTTTGGTGGAAAATACGAGTTTCCCGTCGGAGAAATCCCTGACGGAAAGTATCGCCCTTATCTCCCCTTCTATGGGAACGACATTCACGATTGCTCTTCCCATTGAGTGCCTGCTCCCTGCGGGGATGCGGTAGCCTTTCACGGCGTAAACTTTTCCGTAACTGGAGAAAATCAGCACGTAGTCGTGTGTGGACGAAATCAAAACCTCGCTTATCGTATCGTTCTCCTTCATTTTCATGCCAACAAGACCTTTACCTCCTCTGTTCTGCGCCCTGTATTCATCCAGTGACAGACGTTTGATGTATCCCTGCTGCGTTACGAGAATGACGACCTCCTCCTCGGGTATCAAATCCTCTATGTCCATCTCTATCTCCGCATCGACTATCTCTGTTCTGCGTTCGTCTCCGTATGTCTTTTTCAACTCCAGAAGTTCCTGCTTTATTATGCTGTCTATTTCTCCCGGTTTCGATAGTATGAGTTCCAGTCTCTCGATTTCCCTTTCCTTCTCCTCTCTTTCCTTCCGAAGGGCCGAGGATTCCATGGACGTGAGCGACTGGAGGCGCATCGAAAGGATTTCCTTTACCTGTACATCGGAAAACGAGAATTTTTCTATCAGATTGGCAGCAGCCTCTTTTACGTCGGTCGACGCCCTTATGATTGTTATGACCTCGTCTATATTCTCAAGAGCTGTCAGCAAGCCATCGAGTATATGCTTCCTTTCCTTTGCTTTTCTGAGGTCGTATCTCGTGCGCTTTTCTATGATGTCTCTTCTGTGCCTGACGTATTCGAAAAGCAGGTCTTTCAATGTCAGCAGACGGGGCTGTCCGTCAACAAGTGCAATGTTGGAAATGCCGAACGTGCTTTCGAGTCCAGTGTGCTTGAAAAGCTGGTTCTCCACCACTTCTGGAACAGCATCTCTTTTCAGTTTCACCACTACTCTTATCCCTTTTCTGTCGGATTCGTCCCTCAAATCGGCTATCCCCTGTATCATGCCCTTTTTCACGAGTTCGGCGATGCGTTTCAGCAAGGCTGATTTATTTGTCTGGTATGGAATCTCCGTGATGATAAGATGATCTTCCTCAAAATGAGTCTTTGCCCTCACCTTCAATATTCCCTTGCCCGTGGAATATGCATCGAATATCCCCCTCCTGCCGTATATTATGCCGCCTGTCGGGAAGTCCGGCCCCTTTATGTGCCCCATGAGTTCCATGATGTCTATGTCAGGGTTGTCAAGAAAAGCGATGATTGCATCTACCACCTCGTTCATATTATGGGGCGCCATATTTGTTGCCATGCCCACCGCTATGCCCGACGAGCCGTTCACAAGCAGATTGGGTAGCACCGCAGGCAAAATGACCGGTTCCTTCAACGTGCCGTCGAAGTTGTCCCGCCATTCCACGGTTTCCTTATCGAGGTCTTTCAGCATTTCGCTGCTTATCTTTGCGAGCCTCACCTCCGTGTAACGCATTGCCGCCGCCGAATCACCGTCGATGGAGCCGAAATTCCCCTGTCCGTCGACGAGACGGTATCTCAATGAAAACGGCTGTGCCATTCTTACCATGGCATCGTACACGGCCATATCTCCGTGCGGGTGATATTTGCCCAGTACCTCCCCGACCGCCCTCGCCGACTTGCGGTGCGGTTTGTTGAATTTGAGCCCCATGTCGTTCAGTGCATAGAGAATGCGGCGGTGAACGGGCTTCAAACCGTCTCTCACGTCCGGCAGAGCTCTCCCGACAATAACGCTCATGGAATAGTCCAGATAGGATGTCTTCATCTCCTTCTCTATCGGCAGGTGGATGATTCTCTTTCCCTCTTCCTCAGATGTCAAGGTTCACAACCTCCTTTGCATGCTTTTTTATGAACTGCTTCCTGGGTTCGACATTCTCCCCCATAAGAATCGTAAAAAGTTCGTCAGCCCTCACGGCATCCTCCACCGTCACCCTTTTCAGTATCCTCTTTTCAGGATCCATGGTGGTATCCCACAGCTGCTCCGGGTTCATTTCACCTAGCCCTTTGTAGCGCTGTATCGAAGAGTTTTCGGTTGCAATCGCATCTTTCTCCTCGTCTGAATAGGCGTAAGCGATGCTCTTTCCCTTCTTTATGCGGTAAAGCGGGGGCTGGGCGATATAAATAAATCCGTTGTCAATGAGCGGACGCATGTATCTGAAGAAGAACGTGAGGAACAGCGTTCGTATGTGGGCCCCGTCCACGTCTGCATCCGTCATTATCACGATTTTATGGTAGTTAGCCTTGGATATGTCAAACTCGTCCCCTATGCCCGTTCCTATCGTGGTGATTATCGCCTTTATCTCGTTGTTCTCGAGTGCCCTGTCAAGCCTTGCCTTCTCGACATTGAGTATTTTTCCTTTGAGGGGTAAAATCGCCTGAAAATCCCTGTCCCGCCCCTGCTTGGCGGAGCCGCCGGCGGAGTCACCCTCGACAAGGAAAAGTTCGCATTCGGCGGGGTTCGTGGACGAGCAGTCGGCGAGCTTGCCGGGGAGAGATGAGGAATCAAGGTAGCTTTTTTTCCTCGTGAGTTCTCTGGCTTTGCGGGCGGCCTCCCGTGCCCTTGCCGCATCTAACGCCCTTTCTATAATTGTTTTTGCGATAGTCGGATTTTCCTCGAGAAACCTCGAAAGTTTCTCGTTTACGACCGTCTCGACTATACCCTTTATTTCTGAATTGCCGAGGCGTGTTTTCGTCTGTCCCTCGAACTGCGGGTCGGGAACCTTGCACGATATTATAGCGGTCAAACTTTCCCTTACATCCTCGCCGCTCAAGGCGCGGGCATTATTTTCTTTGAAGATGTTTTTCCTTGCATAATCATTCAGCGTTCTGGTGAGCGCTGACTTGAATCCCGACAAATGTGTGCCGCCTTCATGGGTGTTTATGTTGTTGACAAAAGAAAAAATCTTCTCGGCATAGCTTTCGGTGTACTGCATTGCCACTTCCACCTCCACCCCCTCCTTTTCCCCCTCCAGGTATATGGCCTTGTCGTGGAGGGTCTTTTTATTCCTGTTTATGTGCTGTACGAATTCTGCTATGCCCCCGCCGTACTGAAAAATATCCTTTTCACCGCTTTTCTCATCGAAAAAGGTGATTTTCAAGTTTTTGTTTAGGAATGCTATTTCCTGCAATCTTTCTTTCAGGTTTACGGTGTCTATTTCAATGTTTTTGAATATTTCTTTGTCCGGAAGGAACGTTACCTTCGTCCCGGTTGTTTCCGCCTTTCCTGTCTCTTTTAAAGAGGTAACCGCCTTTCCCCGTTCGTATCGCTGGAAATATTTCTTCCCGTTCCTTCTTATCTCAACCTCTAACCATTCTGATAGCGCATTTACGACGGATACACCCACACCGTGCAACCCGCCGGATACCTTGTACGCACCTTTATCAAACTTTCCGCCCGCATGGAGCTTCGTCATCACCACTTCGACACCGGGCTTTCCATACTCCTTGTGGATTTCCACGGGGATGCCTCTGCCGTTATCGTCCACGGTAACGCTTCCGTCCTTGTTCACGCTAACATATATGCTGCTGCAATAACCGGATAACGCTTCGTCGACCGAGTTATCCACGACCTCCTCCACGAGATGATGGACACCCCTCTCATCAGTCGAGCCTATGTACATGGCAGGTCTCATTCTGACCCCCTCCAGCCCCTCCAGCACCTTGATTTTATCTATTTCATAATCTCCGTCTGCCATTATTTTCACCCGTGCAACCCATTTTCATCATATCTTCTTCAAACCAACAAGTGATGATATTGTATATAATTATTCATGATAAATTTCATATCACCGGTTGAACAAACCCCCGTTTTTCTCGGTATGCTCATGTTCGTGACCGGATTCCATTTTGTTCCAGCACTCTTCACAATACAGATTGCCGCATATCGGGCATTCGTACACCATACCCTTGTATGATGGGTCGAGCATATTGCGCCCGCATGAACTGCATGACGCCTCCTCTTTATATTTTTCCCTGCATGTCGGGCAGACCTGAATATCGGGAGTGAGAATATTCCTTATTTTCTCCCTTGTGATTTCATCTATTCCGCTTTCCATCATCATATCACAATTTGTAAAAGTCTGCTGCATATAAACGTTTTCTTTATTCTACCGTTGGTAATATATATACCAATGTATATTCACCGATGTGGAACTCAAACTCAAGGAATTGCACGAAAAAAAAGTTGAGAACATACTGGACAAGCGACTGATGATAAACCTTCCTCTTCTGGAGAAAGACGCCAGCATTTCTTCATTGCTTTCAGTACTTGCTGCCCGTGACCATGTCTGGATAGTCGAGGAGAAGGGAAGCAAAAAGGTTATCGGTATCATTACGGAGAAGGACATACTCCGCCTGCTGGCGCCTGCCACACTCCCAAAATACGTATTCGGTAAAAAGTACGGTGTGTCGATAGAGTACGGAACCGCCACCAAGGCAAGTGACATAATGTGCAGGCAGCTCATAAAATGTTCGCCTGAAGACAAGGTGGGCGATGTGCTGAAGAAAATGGTTAATGCGGGATTGAGAAGGCTGCCTGTGGTTAAGGATGGAGAAATAATAGGCGAAATAACGGCCCATTACATAATTCAGATACTGTTGGGGAAAAGATAGAATGTTTGATTTGAAGCTGCTCCTGCTGGAGCTTGGGCTGGCATTATTTCTTGCAAGAATTCTCGGATATGCTTTTGATAAGGTGAAGCAGCCGGCGGTCATAGGAGAAATTCTGTCAGGCATTATTCTCGGCCCTTTTATTATGGGTAATCTGTTCGGGTTCAACATCCTTTCCACTTCCATAGATGCCCCTGTGGAAGCAATTGCGTATGTGGGTATAGTTCTCCTTCTTTTCCTGTCGGGCATAGAAACGGGCATAGACGAGTTGAAGAACAGCGGGAAAGGAGGCATAATCACCTCGGCATTCGATGTTTCCGTTGCATTTTTGTTTGGATATCTGGTGGGGGGCGTGATGGGCTACGATACCATCCACAGTATCGCAATCGGCAACATATTTTCCGCAACAAGCGTCGGCATAACCGTAAGAACGATGATGGAGATGGATGCCCTGCATACAAATGTGGGCAATCTCATATTGACGGTGGCAGTGCTTGATGATATACTCGGCGTGGTCATTTTGTCGGTAACACTGGGAACCGGTTCCCCCGAAATGCTGCTTTTGAAAGTTTCGATATTCTTCGCCATATTTCTCGTTTTACTTTATTCTCTCTACCGTTTCCAGAAGATAAAGATAACGGCAAACATACCTCGTTTTGTTCTGACAACCGCACTTGCATTCTGTTTTATATTTTCCGCTCTGGCGATGAGTCTGGGGCTTGCTGCCATAACCGGCTCGTTCTTTGCGGGCCTGCTTTTGAGTGTCTTGCCTCAGAAGAGGAGGATTATAGATTTCCTTCACCAGATAGGTGATGTATTCTTTATTCCATTATTTTTCGTGTGGGTCGGTGCTTCATTCGATTTCTCGGCTCTTCACGGCGTCGGAACACTCATACTTTATTTCATACCGATGGCTCTTCTCGGCAAGATAATCGGGTGCAGCACGGGGGCGAAAGTAATAGGCTTCAAAAACAGGGATGCAATAGCCGTCGGTGTAGGTATGATGCCCCGCATGGAGGTAGCGCTCATTGTTGTGACCACGGAAATGTCTATGGGGATATTTACGGGCAACCTTGCCCATCAGATTCTCGCCTCTACGATACTGTTGGTCATCATCTCCTCTCTGATAACCCCGTTTGTGCTGAAGGCAGTTTATAAGCCGCCGAAAGCACCTGTTGAGCAGTAGGGAAACATGTATTCTGGTACAAACGGGATTTTTCTCTGAAAAATGAGTGGGTGGTGCATTCGGGCTTGAGGAGGAATAAATCTTATTTCACCAGATTTCCGAAGGTTTGCTTTAGAAGGGTTTTTGCCTCTTTCGGGTTCATATCGGAAAAATTGAATTTTAATTTTCCGCCTGACCATTTTATTATGAGATCATGTCGGTCTTCCCTATCATCGGAAAAATTTGTTTTGATTTTGATTGATTTCACCTGATTCTGTCCGATGGAAAAATTACCGTTTGTTTCAGCTAATATGTCTGCTGCGCCCATGGAGAAGTATCTCCTGTAAAAATTCTTTCCAGCCATCATGGTGGCTGCCATGCGTTTGAGACGGCCTTCCCCTCGTTCTTTTGACTCATTTGCCACCTTTTTTGTTTCTTCTTTTATCATGCTGCTTGTGAGTTGAGCTACGATAATGCCCCTGTCCGTTACAATAATGTTGTAACCCTTCTGCCCGAAAACACCGCTTTTGACGTTCGGTATTACGCCAATAACTTGTTCTTCATCTTCGAAAAGTACCATGTTTCTTATCACGCCGGAGGTTTTAAACTTTGTCAGGTCAAAAGCAAAAATGCGGGCGCCGGGATTT
>CAZQQE010000069.1:0-7084 GCA_964595325.1 uncultured Thermoplasmatales archaeon
AGGATCAGATACTGATTCTGGATAAGTTCCATATTTCCTTTTGACCAATGTATAAGTAATATAATTGCTCTGAGAACTATTAGTATCCCCCCGTTTTTGCCATTCAAGTCTTATTGAAGAGTTGCTAATGGTAATCGCTTTCAAATTTAAGGGGGCATCATTTGGCTTTTTAAAAAAGGGCAATCCAAAGTCAGATAAATAGGGCATCGCCAGAAAATAAAATGTCACTCCAAACAATATTATTATCCCTATTACGGCAATTTTTTTTCTTAATTTTTTTGGCTTGACAGCAACTTTAGCAGAAGGGTATTTATCAATTCTAGGATGTTTTATTTCTTTAACATTTTGTTGAGAATCAGCCTTGGCAGCACCTATAATGCCATGTCTAAAGGAATCTTTTTTCATCTCAGATATTGATTTAAATTCATCGCAAAGATGAACCTCTGGCATTCGGCAATCTGAGCAAAAGTATTCGCCACAATAAGGACACTTAAATGGCAGTCCTTCAATAACTTTCCCACAATGACTACAACGAGTCATATAGATATGCTAAGTCTGCCTCAAATTTAAGTATTGTGATTCCTTTGGAAAAACTAACAATTCTTTGAGTCTACTAGAAAATTATCAAAATCAGCAACAAGCTTATAAGGGAAATTTTACTTCCATAGAGAAAATGAGCGAAGACTACGATTTCCGGGAATCTGAGAAAAAGTGGCAGAAAAAATGGGAAGAGATGGACATATACCATTTCGACAAAGATGGCGGAAATGTTTACTCCATTGACAACCCTCCCCGCTATGCGTCCGGCGCCCTTCATATAGGGCATGCTGTCCATTACACCCACATAGATTTCGTTGCACGTTACAAGCGCATGAGGGGCTACAACGTTTTCTTCCCCCTTTGCTTCGATGTCAACGGCATTCCGATAGAGGAGAGAGTCGAAAAGAGAATGGGCATAACACGCAAGGACATCGACCGGCATGAATTCATTGCATTGTGCAGAAAATTTGCGGAGGAGAACATAGGGGAGATGAAAAAGCAGTTCTCAATGCTGGGCGAGTCCATGGATCCGAGCATTTATTACCAGACAGATGCGGAGTACTACCGCCGGATAACCCAGATTTCGTTCATCGATTTGTATGAAAAGGGATACATCTACAAGGGGGAATTCCCCGTCAACTGGTGCCCCCGCTGCATGACCGCAATGGCAGATGCGGAGATAGAGCATGCTGACCGGCGTACAAAGCTCAACACGGTCAAGTTTTACTTTGCGGAACAGCAGCCCGAGCAAATCGAGAAATATCACGGCATAGGAAAGGACGGCAAAGGGCAGTACATAGAGATAGCGACCACCCGCCCCGAGATGTTCCCCACATGCCAGATAGTTGCAGTCCATCCCGACGACGAGCGCGCCCCTTGGCTCGTGGGCAAGGAAGTTGTCGTCCCCCTCTTCGGAAAGAAAGTTAAGATTATAGAGGACGAGTCTGTCGACCCGGGCTTCGGTACGGGCCTGCTCATGGTGTGCACAATAGGCGACAAGGATGATTTGGAAATGGCGTTCAAGTATGACCTGCCGCTCGAGATATGCATAGACGGCGAGGGGCGCATGAACAACCTTGCGGGAAAGTACGAGGGCATGAAGGTGGAGGAGGCGCGCGCCGCCGTCATAGAGGACATGAAAAAGGAAGGTCTGCTCATAAAGCAGGATGAACTGGAGCAGAGCGTGGGCGTATGCTGGAGGTGCAAGACGCCGGTGGAGTTCATAAACGCCGAGCAGTGGTTTTTGAAATTATTGCCGTTCAAGGAAAAGGTTCTGGAGGCATCCCGCAAGATAGAATGGCATCCCGAATATATGCGGCTCAGATTCGACGAATGGGTGAACTCTCTCAAGTGGGACTGGGTCATATCCCGGCAGAGATATTTTGCCACGCCCATACCTTTGTGGGAATGCGAGGACTGCGGGGAGGTGGTGGTGGCGAAGAGGGAGCAGTGCTATGTCGACCCGACGATAGACCCTCCGCCGGTGGACAGATGCCCCAAATGCGGCGGCAAACTGAAGGGATGCGAGGACGTTTTCGACACATGGATGGATTCCTCCATAAGTCCGCTTTACAATACATTCTGGCAGAGAGATGATGAACTTTTCAAAAAGCTTTATCCCATGTCGCTTCGCCCTCAAGCACATGACATCATAAGGACATGGGCATTCTACACTGTACTCCGCTGTCTGCTCATAACCGGAAAGGAGCCTTTCGAGAAAATAATGATGGGCGGTTTCATTCTTGCTCCTGACGGAAAGCCCATGCATACAAGCCTTGGAAACGTTATCGACCCGCTGGAAATAATAAAGAAGGAAGGGGCCGACCCTCTGCGTTACTATGCGGCAAAATGCAAACTTGGAGAGGACAACCCGTTCCGCTACAAAGATTTGGTGAGAGGCAAGCGTTTGATGAAGAAGCTGTGGAACACGGAAGCATTTGTCGGAAAAGCGATAGATGGTATCGAACCGTCTCTGGATGAGAAAAGATTGGATATCGCCGACAGATGGATTCTTTCATTGTATAGCAGGGTCGTTGAGGAATGCACATCCCATCTGGAAAACTTCGAATATTCGGATGCAGTCAGGAAGGTAGAGTATTTCCTGTGGCACGAGTTTGCAGACCATTACATAGAGATGGCAAAGCATCGCGTATACGACGAGCATGACAAAAATGCTGCCGGCGTGCTTTACGTCATAGGTCTCGGCATTCTGAAATTGTTCGCCCCGTTCCTGCCCCATATCACCGAAGAAATTTATCACAAGTATTATATAAAACATGAAAAAAAGGAGAGCATACATATCTCCGAATGGCCCGAGCCGGTTCTTCGCGATGAAGAGGCGGAGGAGAAAGGAGATATCATAAAGAACGTGATATCCGCACTCAGAGAATGGAAGAGCAGGCACGGCATGCCCCTCAATGCAAAGTTGAAAAACGTGGAAATAACAGCCCCCGAAAATGACGATATACTCAGGGAAGGAAAGAAGGTGATTTCCGGAACAATAAATATTTCATCTCTTGAAGTGCTGAATGAATTGCCCGAGTCGGTAAGAGAGGTCAGCGTCGTTAATCCCGTGTACTCCAAAATAGGACCGGAATTCAAAACGGACAGCAGTGCCGTGATAGACGAAATAAAAAAGAACAAGGACAGAATAATCCGTTCGCTCGAAAAAGGGGAGAAATACCGTTTTGTTCATGACGGAAAGGAAATGGAAATCGGAACCGAGCATGTGGCTATCGACAAAAAACTGGAAGGCGAAGGCGTAGATTTAATAAATGTGGGCGACATTATAATTTCGATAGAGGAATAGAATGAAAAAGAAAACAAGGGATTTGCTGATACGTCTGGTTTCGATAATCGTACTGATAACAATGGTAACATCCGGATTCATGGTGCTGTTTTATAAGTGATTGCCTTCTCCTTCTATAACATTGACCTTCGTTTCTCCGTATTCTATTTCAATTTTTACCTTTATGTTGTTACCGACAATTTCAACACCTTCTTTGCCGTCTATAACAAGTCTGTCTACGTGCATATTGGGAATTTTTCCGAATGCAAAAAAATTCAGAAATAAACTCCCGTCCATCTCGGCGGTTATGCTGCTTTCTCCTACGGTTATATCGACCTCGGTCTCCCCCCTGATTTCAATATCCATCAATTTGCTCTTGATTGGACGGTAGGTTGAGTTCACTTTAGGCTTTATGTGTATATGTGTCCTGCTGTACCCCGAATTCCACTCAATTTCTTTTATCCGGGAAAAAGAGTCGTTGAAATGTTTCACCAGTTTCTTCAAATGAGCCATCGTTTTTATGGTTTCACGGAGCGCCATCCTTTCCTTTATATCCTCTACTTCCTCTGTCGCCTGCTGTATCTTTCCCATGCTTCTTTGCATACTGCCGATAAGTTCTCGTATATCGTCAACCATCTTCTTAAGCTCCACCCCTCCTATTTTTTCTTTTGACATATAGGAACGGTAGCACCTGCTCATCTCCGATACGGTCTCCTCTATTTTCTCGTAATGAGGTCTAATCAGAGGGTACCCCATCACTTTCTCCTCTTCTTCCACCTGAAAATTCTCCACAACATCTATGCAGTCCACCACCTCGTCCAGACGTATGCCCGCACCGGACAGCAACCATTCTCTTGCCGTTTCGTGGAGGTCGCAGTATATGGAAAATAAATCGTCTTCCTCCTTTACCGGGTATTTCCCGTTTTCTTCGTTGTTTTCGCTCATTTTAATCCGTATGCTCCATAGCGTTCTCGGTGGATGCCTTCACAAACCCGTAAAACAATGGGGCGGGGCGGAGGGGGCGTGATTTGAATTCCGGATGAAACTGAGATGCAATGAAAAATTTATGGTCCGGAAGTTCGGCGATTTCCATTCTTATTTTGTCAACTGATATGCCGGAGAAAACAAGACCTTTGTTTTCCATCTCATCTATATATTCCGGATTCACCTCGTATCGGTGGCGGTGCCGCTCTGATATTTCGGTTTTTTTGTATAACTCGTATGCCAGCGTTCCCTCCCTGACTTTTATGCTGTACGCTCCGAGCCTCATAGTGCCCCCCATGTCCTCCACGCCTTCCTGCTCCGGCAGTATAGTCACTATGGGATTGGGCGTTTCCGGGTCTATTTCCGTGCTGTTGCAGTCCAGACCGAGTACATTTTTCCCGTATTCCACAACCGCAAGCTGGAAGCCGAAGCATATGCCGAGAAACGGGATGTTATGCTCCCTCGCATATCTTATGGATTCTATTTTTCCGGCGGAGCCACGCATGCCGAAGCCGCCGGGCACAAGTATTCCGTGCAAGTCTTTGAGTGGGGCGAGGTCTCCGCTTTCAAGGTCCTCGGCTTCTATCCATTTTACATGGACATTGGAACCAAGGGCTGCGCCCGCATGATGGAACGCCTCGACGATGCTTATGTAGGAATCACTCAAATCCGTATATTTCCCCACAATGCCTATCTTCACATTGTTTTTTGCACTCTTTATCCTGTTTACAAAATCCCTCCATTTGCCGAGCCCGTCCCTTCTCTCTAGTTTGAATCTTTTCATCAGGAAATCCGTGAGTCCCTCTCTTTCGAGCAGCAGCGGCACTTCATATATGCTTTCCACATCTGGCACGGATATCACCCCCTCGACGGGCACATTGCAGAAGAGGGATATTTTCTCCCTCGTGCTTTTCCCGAGGGGCTCCTGCGCCCTGCCTATGATGATGTCCGGGTCTATTCCTATCGCTCTCAGTTCCTTGACGGAATGCTGGGTGGGTTTTGTTTTCTGTTCGCCGACAACACCTATTACGGGAATGAGTGTTGTATGAAGGAAGACTACATTTTCATGCCCGACTTCCTGATGGAGCTGGCGGGCAGCCTCAAGGAACGGCATGGACTCTATGTCGCCGACCGTACCTCCTATCTCCACAAGGCAGATATCCGCCCCGCTTTTCGCCGCAACTCTTTTTATCCATTCCCTTATTTCGTCTGTTATATGGGGCACTATCTGAACCGTCTTGCCGAGATAATCGCCTCTCCTCTCCTTTTCAATAACAGCTTTGTAAACCCTGCCGGTAGTTATGTTGTTATCGCTGGATAAATTGACGTCGAGAAAACGTTCATAATTTCCCAGATCAAGGTCAACCTCCCCTCCATCCTCGAGAACAAAAACCTCCCCATGCTGAAATGGGTTCATTGTACCTGCATCGCAGTTCAGATAGGGGTCCACTTTTATTGCCGTGACATTGTATCCCTGCATTTTAAGCAAAAGCCCCACGGAAGAAGTGGTTATGCCCTTTCCCAGACCCGATAAAACACCACCTGTGACAATTATGTATTTTCCCTCTGGCATAATCTATTATGTATTTCGTATTAATAGAATTATCGGTGAAAATTAGGAATGGGGGGAGGTCAAAATGAGGAGAAAAATCCTTCATTTTACCCCATTCCTGTTGGTAAAATAAATGAAAATTTATAAATCTTTTTGTTTTGTAAGGATATTGCGCTATCGGGCTTACAGAGAATGAAATATCTGCCATAATTCGAACACTATTCTTGTACGGATAGGAAATGATTGCCGTATCTAACTTCCGATGAGATGCGTTTCCGTTGCTCCTGTTATGCTTACCTCCAGTACGTCCCCGATTTCTCCTTCTCCGATAAATACCGACTTGTAGTTTTCCGTTTTTCCGGCCATATGCTCCCCCTGCTTTTCGATTATGAATACGTTGCATTTCTTTCCTATGTACTCTCTATTTTTTTCAAAAGAAATACGGGATGAAATTTCCGTCATCTTTCTTGAACGTTCCTTTGCTGTCTGGGTGTCTATTCTGCCGTCCATTACCTTTGCATCCGTTCCCGGTCGAGGAGAAAAACGCGTTATATTTAGCACATCCGGTCTGATTTTTTTTATTGCACTGCATGTTTCCTCAAACTGCTCCTCCGTCTCCGTGGGAAAGGCGACTATGACATCCGTGGCAAGAGTTATGCCAGGAATCGCCCTTCTCAACTTCTCTGCCAGTTCCATAAATTCTTCGACAGTATAACCCCGCCTCATTTTTTTTAATATTTCATTTGAGCCCGATTGCAGAGGCAGATGAACAAATTTGTATACCCTTTCCTTTGAAAGCACATCGATAATTTCGTTCATTCTTTTTTGCAGTGAGAGAGGATGCATCATTCCTATCCTTATTCTGAAATCTCCGTCCGTTTCGCATATTTTGTCGACGACGGAAAGAAGAGATGCACCGGAATCCATTCCGTAGGCGGCGGTATCCTGAGATGTCAATCGGACTTCCCTGCATCCTTTGTTCAGGGCATTGCGGACGGTATTTACAATCCCATCTTCCGAGTACGAGGTCAAATTTCCTCTCGCTTTTTTTGTGATGCAGTAAGAGCAGTTATAGATGCATCCGTCGGATATCGGCACATTGATTTTTGTATCGGTTGCCATCGGCAATGCCGCTTTGTCCGCCTGTTTGAATTCCACATTCCGACCTTCCGCTACGTCAGAAATATAGTGTCTGTATCTGGGCTGCCGCAACGCTGCAC
>CAZQQE010000070.1:0-6953 GCA_964595325.1 uncultured Thermoplasmatales archaeon
TGCTGTCGTATTTTACTGTCAGGTAATCCTTATTTCCTCCGGACTCGGAGCCGCCGGTAATAATGATGTTGTTATGTGAGTCAATCGCCACGCCCGAACCGCTATTGTTTTCACTTCCGCTGCCATAGTAAATGGGGCCCCACACATCATTGAGATTGCTGTCATACTTCAGTGTGCAATAAGCAAGGTGGTCATTATAGTTGGATGAGCCGGTTACGACAACATTGTTGCTTTTATCAATGGCAATGCCGAAGGCAAGGTCTGCATTGCTCTTGTCAAATACCTTTTCCTCCAGCTTATTTCCATTCGGGGAACATTTTATTGTCCAGTAGTCGCTTGAAACGCCCGACGAAACATCTATTTTCAGGGACATGCCAGTGACAAATATGTTATTTGCAGAGTCGACCACAACCCTCCACGGGGTATCATAAAATTTTCTGTTAAATGTTTTGTACCATAGCTGGCTGCCATCTTTGTTGTATTTTATAATGCAGTAGTTGAATCCCTGCGTCACTGTTTCATTCACCGAACCTGCAACGATTATGTTATCATTTGAATCGACAGCAACGTCCTTTCCGATATTGTAGTTGTATTTGTCAAAATCCTTGCTCCATATTAAATGGCCATCGTTGCCGTCATATTTCTCCGTTCTTATTATCCACTTTCCTTTGTCATTATCATAAACCTGCCCTGTAACAATAACGTTGTCATGGCTGTCCACGGCAACGCCATTGGCGGACATATCTCCCTCGGATAATACAACCTTTGCGCTTCCGCTTTCCGATAGAAAGCCAGGAAGGAAAAAAGTCATCACAATTGCAACGGTACACACTTTTACTATCGCGTCCTTACTCATTTTTTTCAACCCCAATTTTTTTGATTATCGAGTCCTCGTATTTAAACATTTTTTTAGGATAGACCGTATACCTCCTGCCTATTTATAAAAAGTTTGGTACAACCATCGAAAAATTTTATCTTATGACTATAATACTTTTCTCCGTCACGATTCTGTCTACATTGATATCATGTTTTTCGCTGGGTATGCTGTCCATAACCTGAAAGCTGTAGGCAAGACCGACCTTTGTTCCTCTCGCTTCTCTCAACAGCCGGTCGTAGTACCCGCCTCCGTACCCTATTCTGTTGCCCTGTGTGTCAAACGCCACCCCCGGCACTATCGAAATATCGACCTCGCTTATATCCCTCTCTCTTATAAACTCTTTTTTCGGTTCGAGTATTCCGTAGGCGCCGGAAGACAATTCCTTCCAGTCCTTTAATTCGGATAGTATTATTTCCCTCTTTTCTTTGTCTGCTACAACAGGCACCACAACCTCCTTGGTTCCGATAAGAGAACGTATGAGACCATGGGTGTTTACCTCACTCCCGAACGAAATATACGGCATGACAACCTTGGCACTTGCAAAATCTTTCATGGTATGAAGCCTATCAATTATTTTGTTGCTTCTTTTGAGAATTTCAATAGCAGGCAGGGAATTTCTCATATCAAGGATTTTTTGCCTTATGATATCTTTTTCCCCTGACATTTACAAATCGAGTATATCGTTTATCACATCGAGTAAGCCATATATATCCTGAATTTGAAGGTCTCCCATGTGGGCTATGCGAAATGTCTTTTCTTTCAGATCTCCATATCCGTTGGAAATGAGCATGTAATATTTTGCCAGTTCATCATTCAATTTTTGTACTGATATACCCCTTGTGTTCTTCACGCATGTGAGTGTTTTTGATTCGTATCCTCTTTCCGGATAAATATCAAAATACTTTCTCGCCCAGCTCTGCACAATCTTTGCCATTTTCTCGTGTCTGGCAAATCTGTTCTCCAGCCCCTCTTTGTTGATTATATAATCCATCTGAGTGTTCAGAGCAATGATCTGAGATATTGCCGGCGTTACCCTTGTCTGATTTTTGAGATGGTACTTGTACATCATGGGAAGATTGAAGTAATACCCTCTGTTCAGCTCTTCAGCTCTTTTTAATAGTCTATCGCTCACAGATGCAACGGCAATGCCCGAAGGAAGGGCAAAGCATTTCTGAACGCCTGCGAGACACATATCTATGCCAAGCTTGTCGACCTCAATCTTTGCGCCCCCCATTGCAGATACGGCGTCAACAAAAAACAAAACATCAGGATATTTTTTTACAACATCAGAGATTTCCTTCAGAGGATTCATCATGCCCGTTGACGTTTCGTTGAACACAAGGGTTACGGCATCGTATTCTCCCGTCTCAAGTTTTTCGTCCACCATCTCGGGCTTTATCGCTTTATCCCATTCAATACTGAGGGCATCACAGGGAACACCGTTCATTTTCGTAATTTCATGCCATCTCTTCGAAAAGGCACCGTTCACGAGATTCAGGCATTTCTTCTTCACACCGTTTATCACAGCAGATTCCATTGCTCCTGTAGATGAGGATGTAAAGAGTAATACAGGATTTTCGGTATAGAGAAGTTTCTGAAGCTTCGGCTGGAGGTCTGCATAAAGCTGTGAGAATTCTTTTGAGCGGTGATGTATCTGAGGTGTGGACATCGCCTGCAGAATTTCGGTTCTTACCTCGCTCGGTCCCGGGGTGAATAACTTCTGGTGCATCATGGGGGAGTATGAAAAAACGTTACTTAAATATTTCCCAGATTTACAGAAATTCTACATCCTCTGTGTTTTGGTTTTTAGAGCAGCAAGAATCAATTCAATATCTCTGTAACTTAAGCTACAATTATACCGTAGTGCAATGGGTTAATTTTAAATATTCGCAGCATATTTCTATTTTGGAGGCAATAAAATGAGCAAATACAAAGCAAAAGCGGCGATAGGAGTTATAATAGCAGTGTTGATGATATCTGGGGCATTCGTAGGAATGACCGCAAACCAGAAAGAAAACGCAGCTATGAACTCCACGCCAGTAGTAGAGAATAAAGATACAGTTGGTACTACTCCAGATAACGGAGACGACGGGGCAGAGCCATATGTACTTGACAAGACCGTGAGAGAAGACCCTTCAGATAGTGAGGCAGCAACCGCGGGTTTGGGAACGGAAAAAAATGATGCCGGTTACAATACGGATACAGGCAACTCTATTCTGAAGTCCCTTCCGATATACCCGGGAGAGATACATGATGGTGCACCGGGCAGAGGGACAACCGGACAACTTGACCCGAGTGGAGACAAGGACGACTGGTACTATTTCTCCGTATGCGAGGGACAGAAGATAAGCATAAAGATAACACCAGAGTCAAACTTTGATGTCGAGCTTGTTAATTCTGAGGCAACCACTGTGGCATCATCTGCAAATTCAGGTACCACCCCAGAAACAATTGACTACACTGCAGATTTGACAGGAAAGTACTTCCTGCATGTTTATACTGGAGATGGTGCAACGGCGGGTAACTATACAATGGATATTTCTCTGGTCGGGCAGAATGATGCGGGAAGCGGGTCTGATGCAGGAAACAGCATCGATTCGGCAATGGCGATATCTCCCGGCACATATGACGGATACCTCGACTCTAATGACTGGGAGGACTGGTACAGTTTTACCGCCAATTCTGGTCAGGGAATAAAAGTTACATTGAAATGCCCGGACAAGTCCGACTTTGACATCCATCTGTATAATCCGAGCGGAAAATGGGTTTACTCTGAGAATTGGTACGGCGATAAAACACTTGAATACCCGGCAGATGTATCAGGAACATGGAAGATAAAACTTGACATATTCCCCGGATGGGATACAAGCAAGTGGCCTTCTAATTACTTCCTGTATGGTTCCGGTGCGTATGAAATGACACTGAGTATCGGCGGTTCTGTACCGTCACCACCAGGTCCTGTTCCGCAGCCGCAAATAACGCCTGTGGCACAGACATTTGTGGTGAACGATGACCAGACAAGCAATGCGGATGAGTACGGATATCTTGCTGCAGTTCCTGCAGCCAATTATCTGGAAGACGGCAAAAGATATGTTTCCCCGATAGTATACAAGGGGAATAGTGATCCTACCCATTGGTTCGGCACGGTCGATGATACCACACAATATCTGCTCGATGATTGGAATGCATATCTTGCAAGGCACGGTATTACAGCCACCGAATATCAGGTGGATCCTGACCCGGTGAAAGCAGCAGCCAATATAGCCACAACCAAATGGACTCATTCGGATACTGCAGTTTTGGCAGTTGACGGGAGCAGTTTCAATGATACGGATACGACCATAGTTGATCAAGATGCAAGCATGTCATCCACTCCTTCAACTACAACAATACCGGCAGGAAGCCCGAAATTCAAGAATGTCGGTGGCAATGAAGCGGTTCCGATGTTCCTCGGAAAGAAGTGGGGCGCAATTCATCTGATTGCCAACGGCAACAGTTTTACAGGCGATACCGGTATACTCACCCCGAGATATGAAGCGGTGATGGAGGATTGGTGGCCATCCCCATACGATATGGCGGGACCGGATATGGACACTTTCTATCCAGTAACACTCCCGGGCTTATGGGCGCCGTACGTGACGAGTGCCGGCGGGCTTGACACACTGGAGATTATAAAATATCCCGGAGATAGATATACAATACCGGTTGACAATACCGACTCGACCATAAACGTTACAGTTACAACGGATGATCCGTCCAATCTCATAGTTTATCTCATAGACCCCTATGGCAATGTAAGAAGACCAACAATACCGCATTATAATGGCGGAGAGATAAACCCCATCCATATATGGAACGGAGGGCACTGGCAACACAACTACGGTGAATTCCGTAACTGGATAATAAAACCACATACAACATTCAGCGTTGAATTGAACGACCCAATGGCAGGAAAGTGGACAGCTATTGTTGTACCGTATATGGATCACGATAAGGGCGATATCGGATACAATGGCAATTATCATATTACCGCAGTATTGAGAGCACATAACCCAGACAGAGAAGCAGCAGCATTATCTGCAGCAAACGGTGCAGTTATCGCATCTCTCAATCATGCTCCATTGCTTTACGTGACGCCTGACAGTGTTCCTTCGGAAACCTCTAATGCACTTTCCACTCTCGGAGTATCCAAGATTATATTTGTGAATATAAACGGTGTGAGCAGTGCAAGTGTGAGCGGTGCCACGGAGTACACGACAATGAAGGATGTTGTAGATGCCATAAAAGCAGACCCGCATTCGGAGAATTTCATAACAATAACATCTCTTGCAAGCGGCGACGGTTACTTCGCTCCGGCGGCGATGGCGGCAGCCTACCACGGCTCGCCTGTCTTTGATATCGGTGAAGAAGCCCAGACGGGATATGAAGCGCTGGATAGGATAGCAACATGGGAAGAGTATGCCGGGGATTATTACCATGGTGCTCTTTCTCTGGGGCACATGCCGAAGATGAGTGCGCCATTCGATTTGATGGGTGCAATCAAGAACTTCATAACAGACCAGAGCCTTCCCGGACCGGGATTCGACCTTGACCAGAGATGGTACACTGAAGCACATAACAGCATTTACAACAACATAACGGCCAAGTACGGTCTTGACTTGCAGGGCAAGGAGGCTTATCTCTTTGTTTCGCCGCGTGACACAGACATAAGAGACCCGTCTTGCAGGGCAATGACAGGCAATCTGTCGTATGCAGGGCAGATTCCGCTTGAAACGGCTGCGATGTCATCCGACCTCGTTGTAAGGGACATACTGTATCCTGCAATCATATACGCCAATCCCGGAAGGAATGTAACAACGTCGCAACTCATGAACTTCCCGGATGGCAGGGCATGGACAATGAACAACAAAAAGAGCGCTCCTGCGTACTCCTCACGTTCATTGAAAGACTCGTTCAGTTCCCACGGCAGATTCTACGAAGGACATACCGTATTTGAGGACTGGCTGGCAAGAATGAATGAAGGGGTGAGCATAAACTATTATTCAGGGCACGGAACCGGTGGGAGCGGTGTAGCCTTCCAGTACAGAAATATTGCAGAGGAGTTCCCATATCTTGAACTGAGGCACGAGAATTTGAAGAATTTCAACTGGTGGGATTCATGGCGCGGATACATGTACGACGACAAGCAGACAAAAACACCCAGATGGGGCGGATTTACGTGGTACAATGCCGAGGAACCGAATACATACGATATAGTCCACTTCAAGTGGATTGACCAGCTGCTTGAAAATACACACAGCGAGTGGGACCTTTTCATGTCATGCACGACAGCGGCGCATCTTGGTCCGATAGTCTACCTTGAGCATGGAACAGCATTGTACTATGGAAATGCAGGAACAGGTCTGTCACCACAGGAGGATTTGCTTGATGACCAGTGGATGCACGACATGATGGTAAACGGCGAAAGTGTCGGAGAAGCGTTCTCCAGCTATGTATGGCTGCACCAGCGTGACTATACCACCGGCGACCCGACTGCGATGTATGGCAGCTCGTCCATGCAGACTACGAACCAGCAGCTGTTCTTCGGCGACCCGACAATGACATGCTACAGCCCCGAGTGGGTTGAACCTACACCAGTGATGCCATAAACTCTACCCTCTCTTTTCCCTTTTTTAATTTTTATAATCTTGATGGTTTTTGGGTTATACCTACCGGGTTGCAAAAATGGTGGTTGTTTGTTTTTCGGAGTAGAACATCTGTGCACAAGGTATAACTAATGTTTCATAAAGAACTAAAAGTTGTTAACTTTGGAGAATAGTCAAGTGAACAAATGGGCATCGTTCTTTCTCAATCATATCCACTTAATTTTTACCTATGTCATGTCAGCTGAAGATATCTGTATAGTAAGGAAGATTGAAGCAATGCTATTATTCTATAGTTATGCTCTCTATGATGACGTCATTGACGGGCCAGTCCTGCATTTGCCCATATGGGGTGGTTTTCGTTGTTGTTTCCACAGATGCTATTGCTCGCAGAACATCCATGCCGTCTATGACTTTACCGAAGGCGGCATACT
>CAZQQE010000071.1:0-6953 GCA_964595325.1 uncultured Thermoplasmatales archaeon
AAATCAGGATGGGACTCTTTTATTTTTTATGATATTTTTTGAGCTACGGGGTATCCAAAATAATTAGGCATTATATGATAAAGCCCCGATGTATATCCGCAATAGGATAAACTTTTAAATAAAAATCCGATTTGCTGTCTGCATCCGGCAGGGGTAGCCAAGCCAGGTCAACGGCGCAAGGTTCAGGGCCTTGTCCTGTAGAGGTTCAAGGGTTCGAATCCCTTCCCCTGCATTTTCTTGCTGGCAATTCATGTGTTGGAACGTTATTGTACGTTCATATAACCCTTCTCTTCTTCCCCTGCCACTCTATGACTTTAAAGAATAAGGAGAAGAAAGGTTTTATTGCCTGATGCGCCGGGCTTTTGCTGAAATAAAATTTGCCTATTTCCCTTGTCCATTTCACATCATGCTTTAAACAATTCATGAGCAATTCCTTCTGAGTTTCGCTCATATCCTCTTTTTTGAACCAGTCTTTGTCCGTCAATTTCCCCATCGGAACAAAAAATAGCGGAACAATGAGCGAGGGGAAATCCTTCAATTCGTCTACAAGTTCGATGGTCTTCGCTATGTCATCATCGGTTTCTTCGGGCAGTCCGGCTACCAAAGTGCATGCCGGAATCAGATGGCTGTCCTTCATAATGCCCGCTCCCTGAACAACCACATCAGGCCATTCCTCCGCCCTGAATGGTTTTGCCTTTGCTGGCATTATCTTTTTCGCCAGTTCTACGGAGCCTGTCTCTATCCCCATTTCCGCCCCCCACCATGTCTGGTTTTTATCGACTATGATTTCGGAAAGTTTTTCCATAAGTTTTGGCTTGGCGGCGACGGCGGCAAATGATGCATGGCTCCATGAGAGATTTTTGTAATAGCGCTTTGCCAGTTCGTTCAGTTTTATCACCTTTTCGTCATCGGGAATGACGCCGTTCTGCCCGTACAGCATAACATCTTCCGCATGTATGACCCCTGAGGTGATGCCTGCGTTAGCATTCACTTTTAACTCTTTTTCGATTTTTTCATAAGGATACCACCTCAAAGGGCGTAATGTTACGGAGCAGAACTTGCATCCACGGGGGCATCCTCTGCCGATTTCCACCAGCCCGTTCACCGAGGCGTGTTTTATTTCGGAAATTTCATTCACGGTAGGGCATTCGCTCGGCTTGAGTTCGAGGAATTTGGGCAGTTCTTTTCCCTCAAGAGCCATGCGGTAGATTTCAACAGCTTTTTCATACTCCCCCTCACCGATTATGACGGTGTCTATTCCGTATTTTTCCATGAACTTTCGGTTAAGCTTGAACTGCCACGTTCCCGGACCGCCCACTATTGTCTTTGCCCCGTTTTCTTTTGCCTTTCGGTAGGCATCGCTCTTGAATATGAGCTCGAAATATTTTGCAAGATACGGCTCGCCGGTCTTCAGAATGCCTGCAAATGTTGTTGATGACGGCCCCCATCCAAACGGGTCCATGACGCTTATGCCTATGACTTTGGGATTAAATTTTGCCATGTCATCATAATAAACGGTTTTGACATCAAAACCCTCGTCAATCAGCTTTGCCTCTATTTTACGCAGCCCGTAAGGAGCCTGCCACGGCAGCCCGTTAACACTTTTTATCCGGGGAAAGAAAAGGTAGCGGAAAAGCCACTCAGGCAGCCAGTTGGGAGGTGCGCTTGTCCCAAATCCGAGAAATTCCTTTCCGTGATGGTTGCTCATCAATGTTCTGTCTGCCGTCAGAACTACTTCCATTCTTTCATCGCCTTCTCATAAACCTCTTTATTATATATGCATCCGGGGTCTGGAGCGAGGTAGTCGCCCGTGTACGCATATGCTCTTGCCCTGCACCCTCCGCAATAATAACGATAATCGCATTTTCCGCAGAAACCTTCCAGTATATCCTTATTTCTGAGATTGTTGAGGACCTCATTGTTCTTCCAAAGCTCCTCGAAATCATCCTTGAGAATGTTTCCCACTTTCAACGGGAAGAAGACGCATGGCTGCAAATCGCCGTTTGCACGCATGGACATGTAAAATCTGCCAGCCCCGCATCCTCCTATGAATTCTGCCAGATCGACGAGCTGTCCGGCAAGTTTCGGATTGTAAAAGTGAGTAGGTACGATTTTTTCATCCTCCTCTTCTTCCTGCTGGAGTGCCACCCGGGCGAATTGGGGTGCTGTCGAAAGCACATTTATCTTCCTTCCCTTGCTCAGTTCATTCCACAGCAGTTTGATTGCTTCTTCCCTCTCATCGGGCGACAAATCCATTTCGAAGATTTCTTTGCCTCTTCCTGTAGGTACGAAGTTGTATGCCATGAACCAGTTCGCTCCCAAGTCCTCGCCAAACTGTATGATGTCAGGAAGCTGCTTGTAATTGAATCTCGTCACCGTGGTTGAGATTTCAACAAAAAATCCTTCTGCAACGGCATTTTTTATTCCCTGAACGGTTTTGTCAAATGCACCTTTCACACCTCTGAACGAATCATGGGTTTCTGCATCTATCCCGTCCAGACTTATTTGAACGAACTGCACACCTGCCTCTTTCATCTCTTTTGCCTTTTTCTTTGTGATGAGGGTGCCGTTAGTAGCAATTGCCACATATATGCCTTTGTCTGTTGCATACCTTGCCAGTTCCATTATATCCGGCCTCACTAGGGGCTCACCGCCTGAAAAGGCGATGATTGTTACGCCAGCCCTGTCAAAGATATCGATAGCATGTTTTGCTTCCTCTGTTGTAAGCTCATCCTTCCACGGTTTGCCTGCGGTCGCATAACAATGTTTGCAGTGAAGGTTGCATGCGTATGTGACATCCCATACTATCTGGTACGGTGCACCGGAAGTGAATGGTCTTCTGATGCCAAATTCGGCGATACCTCTTATTGTCGATGACAGTCCCTTTGCCCAGTACGGGTCGCTGAACTTTTTCTTCAATTCGTCTTCAGTGAGACCAAATGCGCTTGCTCCTTTCTTGAGGACTTTGGCAATTATCTTTTCGGTGGCTTTGCATGAAAGACAGGCATCTTTACGCTGCCCGGTATAAAGCTCGACAGCCACTTCTATTCTATTCTTTCCATCCTTCTCGCAGTATTTGCTCATTCCCCTGACAATCTTTCTCGTGACGGGGTTCCCAATTGTGCTTTTTAATATACTTATGGTTGTTGTGGTTTTCATTATATCATATCTCCATCATGCGGAATATAATCCGAACTTACTTTTTGAGAATATAACTTTATTACCTGCGGAATCGCCCTTCTTATTATGAATCCTTTGTCCTGTATGATGTCTTTTATCAAAACCTTTGGGCGGAGATAAAATTTCACGTATGCGAACTCAAGCATTCTTGATATCTGGTCTCTTGTGAAACACTTTAATTTGAGTACGGGGTCAAGCGTTGTGAATTTCCTCCAGTTCATTGTTGTGAGCAACTTTTCCTTCAAAGCCACATTCCATAAACGTGTGCCCGGGTATGGCGTGGCGACGGTAAACTGAGCAAAGTCCACGCCCACCTTTCTTGAAAATTTCAGAGTTTTTTTCACATCCGCCTTGCTTTCCTGAGGGAAACCTATGATGAACGAGCCGAAAGTATGGAGTCCTGCTTCCTCAGCATTTTTTACCGAAACCATGGATTGCTCGGGCGTAATTCCTTTTCCTATAAAATCGAGAATTTTTTGTGTCCCGGATTCGATACCAAAATACAGGGTGTGCGCACCCGCATCGTGCATTGCCTCTGCTATATCCTTAGAAAATGTGTCAACTCTTGATGATGCGACCCATGATATGTCAAGCCCTTCTTTCTTTATTTTGTTGGATATGTCAATTGCCCTCGATTTTACGAGAGTGAAGGTGTCATCAAGAAATTCTATTGACTTCCTGCCATATTCATTTCTTAAAATGGAAAGCTCCTCCATCACACGCTCTGAACTGTGTCCGCGCCACTTCTTCCCGAATTGCAATGAGGAAGAGCAGAAAATGCAGTTAAAGGGGCATCCCCTGCTTGTTACAATCGTTCCGAATTTCACACCGTCAGCCTTATACATCTCCATGGGCAGAAGGTCATATGACGGCATGGGGATTTCATCCACATTTTTTATCAACTCCCGCGGGGGATTGCTTGTTATCTTGCCGTTTCTGCCCCTGAAGCTGAGTCCCCTCACGCTTTTGAAGTCACCATTTTTTTCAATGGCATCAATAAGTTCCTTAAATGTCAGTTCACCTTCTCCCCTGACAATAAAATCCACGCTGCCGCATTCTCCCATTGTTTTTTCCGGCAGGAAGGTTACATGCGGTCCACCCATCACAACTTTCACATTTTCATTTATTTCTTTGGCCATATCTGCCACTCTGTACGCATCCGGAATCATGCTGGTTGTTGCTGTTATGCCGACAACATCCGGGTCGAATTTTTTCATTCTTTCTTTCACATCGTCAAATGTCAACTCCTCGGCTATCGAATCGACAATAATTACATCATGCTCGTTTCTCACCATCGATGCGAGATATGCAAGACTGAGGGGAGGTCCTGTCGTTCCGACAACTCTCTTTATGGCGCTGTCCGTCGGCGGTGAGACGAGCAATATTTTCATGCCTCTGCCCCCATTTTATTCAATTTTCTGAGAAACTGAATAGCACTGTCTACCGTTTTCAGTGCCCCCCTGAGTTTTTTTCTGTATCCGCCATCAAGTTGTTCTATGGATTTTTCCGTCTCTTCAAGAATTTCAAGAAAATGGCTCAACTTCTCTCTTACTATGTCTGCTAGGTCCGAATCTATGTAATAAACATTCTTTCTTCCCTGCCTCATTTTTTTGATATGGCCGATTCCTATGCTTCTGTTAAGTGCATTTATTGTGGTTGTATAAGCATAATCAATATGCTTCGATATCTCTTTTGCTGTCAGCGGGTGGTCGGAAAGGGCAAGTGCAGTATATATGGAAGAGCATATCTCCCCGAACCCCCAGTGCTTGAGGACCTGCTTGATATTTCCTTCAACGATCTTTATTTTATCCATGATATCTACCTCCCTGCTATAAATTCCAAATGTTCCAAATATTTCATAAGTATGAAATTTTTCATATTTCTGAAATAAAAAATAGTATTTAACTGTTTTGATGCCGAAAATTATCTTTTTGTAACCCTCAGTTGCTTATGCTCAACCACCATCGAAATAATTTTTTTTCTTCCCGATTGCAAAAGACGCCATACAGTGCCACGAGAAATTTCCATGCTTCTGGCCGCCTCCTCTTGATTAAGACCTTCGTAATCTACCAAGCGAAGCGCCTCCACCTCATCGGCATGCATCTCCGTAACGCCGGATGCCATCCATTTGGGAATGGGT
This sequence comes from uncultured Thermoplasmatales archaeon, assembly GCA_964595325.1. Taxonomy (GTDB): domain Archaea; phylum Thermoplasmatota; class E2; order UBA202; family DSCA01; genus VBQP01. The sequence goes on from CAZQQE010000071.1 coordinate 5,321, forward strand.
GAAAAAAATTCTGCATCTGTATGGAACGCGATGCACCTTCTCTTAATGGGACGACTCATGATGTCCGAATTCTTCCTTGCTCTCCCAGTCTTTGTCGACCTCAAGATTGTCCTTCAGGAAGGCAGCCACCGCTTCCTTGACGGTTCCCGATGCGCCTGTGACCACATTAATCCCAAGCTGGTTGAAGAAGTCAACGGCTCTTCCGCCCATCCCGTAGGCGATGACGATATTGCCTTCATTTTCCTTTACGAAATTTGGCAGGTCTCCCGGTCCGTGCTCTGCGAATGGTACGGGCAAAACTTTGAAACTTTTTATCTCATTTCCTTCGACGTCAACGAATGTGTAGTAGGGGCTTCTTCCAAAATGCATGCTTATCTCGCTTTCCAGGCCATTGTTGTTGCTGCATGGCAGCGCTATTCTCATTTTTCTCACCATTTTGTGCATATGCACATAAAGTATATTAAGATTTTGTTTTACTGTTCGTCAAAAAGCCGTAGCTTCTTGCCATTTCTTCCCTGCTCATGCCCTTTATATCGTCCTGAAGGAGCAATGCAAGAAACTCACCTCTTGACGGAAAATGCCCTGTGGTGATAAACACACCATCGATATTTATCAGTAGGTTCTTTCCTTCCAAAGTGCCACTGGCAACTGTGATTTTTTTGTGTTTGTTACCCATATTGCCTCATGCCATATCCATCACAAGTAAAAACAAAGTGCAGACAGCCATGCTTGCAACTCCTGTTATCGTTCCGAACTTCAACCATTCTTTGGTTGTTATCTCATGGCCGTACCTTTTCGATAGTGCAAGGGAAATAACACCTGCAGATGAGCCAATCGGTGTTATATTACCGCCCATGCCTACACCCATTGCAAGAGCCCACCATATCAGACTTGAATGGTAGTCGCCAGAAATGGATGCAACAACAGGTATGAATGCAGCCGTTATCGGTATGTTATCTATAAAAGAAGATGATATTCCTGAGACCCACAATATAAGGATTGAAATCAGCACCACGTTGGAGGAAAGAGAGGCAATTCCATTGGCAAGCCCGTCAAGCAACCCTGTCTCATCAAGACCGCCTACGAGGGCAAATAATGCAATGAAAAACACCAGTGTGGGCCATTCAACTGCCTTGAATGCTTCCTTTGGTTCTTCCATGGAAATCAGCAATGCTATTGCTCCTCCTGAAAGTGCGATGAAGGAAGGGGATATGCCTGTATAGCTTTCGCTTGCAAAGAAAAAAATCATTGCAAAGAGAAGGTAGAGCAGATATCTCATCCTCTTCTCATTACGAATGTATTTTTTCTCGTTTAGCCCCATCATTTCTTCCAGATTGCTTGCTTTCACCTTCACCCATTTCCGATAAATCACACGTGCAAATATTATAGAGACAGCAAGAGTAGCCATAACTACGGGGATAAGGTGAATGATAAAATCATTGAATGTATAGCCAGATGCCAGACCTATCATTATATTTGGAGGGTCACCTATCATGGTGCCGACGCCACCGATGTTGGAAAGTACCGCTTCGCCCATCATTATCGGAATAGGATTTACATCAAGCATCTCTGCCACCTCCACGGTAATAGGTATGATGAGCAAAATGGTTGTAACGTTATCTATTATCATGGA
>CAZQQE010000072.1:0-6772 GCA_964595325.1 uncultured Thermoplasmatales archaeon
CTTTCCATGAACTCTTCCAGCCCCAATTCCTTGAGCTTCTTCTCCTTCGGGATGCCCTTCCTGTCCCAGCCTCTGGCATCAAAATAATCGTTGAGCATCTTCTTCTCTTCCTTCTCTGATATGAAGCTGCCTTTAGCCACGCCCTCCGGTATTGGAATCCTCATTTTGGGCGGAAGTTTCGAGTCCTCCCTTGTCCATCCGCACTTTATATTGAATATATGCTTGAGATTGTTGATTCTTTCCCCGACAACCAGCAGGTCATCCTCATCCATCCTCTCTCCGATGGCTGCCTCGAGTAGTTCGGCAAACCCATCCAGCAAAAACATGCCTCTTGAAAACTTGCATACACCCAGCGCATCGTATATCGCCATGAAATTTTCCATGTCGGCTATCTCCTGCCCCTTGTCCTCGGCGCTGAACCTGTCAACTCCTTCATACTTCCAGAATTTTCCCGTCAACTCTAGGGCATATGCTCCCGAACGCAGGTGGCACGCCCCTCTTGGCGACGACATGAAAGCAAGTCCCATTCCCTTTATGCCCCTTACATCGTACGCAGGAGGCTCCATGCCCCTCACATGAACGGCATATTTGTCCGCCCCTTTGCCTATGTTCTCCGCCGCCCGCTTCACGCCTTCCGCCAGCAGGTCTCCGAGCCCTTCCCTTCTGCCGATTTTCTCCACCATTTCCACAACGGCATCGCTGTTTCCGAATGTGAGCTCCATGCCCGCCTCCTTTTTGTCAAGTATTCCGTTCTCATACAAATCCATCGCAAACCCTATGGCGCCGCCTGCCGATATGGTGTCTATACCGTACAAATCGCACAACTCGTTTGCCTTTGCAAGGGCTTCTATGCTCGGGTTTCCGCAGTTGCTCCCCAGTGAAAAAAGTGTCTCGTATTCGACACCGTCGAGCTCGCCTTCATACCTTCCTTTTATCACGAATGCCTTCCCGCAGGGCTTGACGCACTGTATGCAAGCCTTGTTCTTTATGGTGTAGCGGGGAGCCCAGTAGTACGGGTCTATTTCCTTTCGTTCGTTAAAAACTCCTTCCCTCCAATTCCTTGTCGGGAATGTGCCTCGCTCGGCATTCATCCATTCGAGAAATTCGCCCGTGCCGTACTTCCCGTCATCGTTGAATGCGGGGCTTTCTATCATTGTGTGATACCATTTGTCGAACAGCTCCATCATCTTTTCCGGGTCTGCAACTTTTATGTCCCTGCTTCCTTTTATCGCTATTGCCTTGAGATTTTTCGAGCCCATCACGGCGCCCAGCCCGCCCCTGCCCGCCTGCCGCTCGTCCGAATCTATGACCGCATACCTTACCTTCTTCTCGCCGCCGGGCCCGATGGATGCAACTATGACGTCCTTTTCATCCTTTTTTATCTCTTCCGCGGTCTCTCTCGTGCTCATGCCCCAGAGGTGCTCCGCGGATTTTACCATTATTTCATCATCGTTTATGAGAAGGTAGGAAGGCTTATCCGCCATCCCCGTGATGATGAGTACATCATAACCTGCCTGCTTGAGCGCAAATCCTATTCTGCCGCCCATGACCCCCTCCCCCCAGCCTCCCGTGAGCGGAGATTTTGCATAAAAGCCCGTCTTTCCGGCGGTTGGAACTATCGTGCCGACAAATAGACCGGGAACCATCACGAGCACGTTGTCCTTTCCGAGAGGGTCGGCATCTCCGGGCACAAGTTTGTTGAGGAAGTATGCTCCGAACCCGTCTCCGCCGAGATATTTGAGGGCGAGGCCGTCCCATGATATGCTCTGCTTCCTCCCTTCCTTCTTCGAAAGGTCGACCGTCAAAATCTTTCCGGCGTAACAGCTATTTTCTATCATGTTATTCCTCCACCAGTTCGAGGGCGCCCTGCGAGCAGTATTTCACACACATGGGGTCGCCTCCGCACAAATCGCATTTGTAAGCTTTCCTTTCGAAAATCCACACGGCATTTATCGGGCATGCCTTTTCACAAAGACGGCATCCCGTACACTTGTCATAGTCCACATACACCCTTCCGTCCTTCTTCTTCATCGCATCGAATTTGCAGGCATCTATGCATTCAAAGTTGCAGTCCTGCCCGTGTGTGCATAAATGGGGTATATCCTCGGTAACACTTCTCCTCTCCACCCTTATCCCGGACTTTTTTTCGTTTACAACATCCCAGTGGTGCATAGAACAAACGACCTCGCACGTCATGCATCCGGAACACTTCTCAGGAATTACCTTGACAAACATCTTCTTCCTGTCATGAATGAAAAATCGTTTAAAAATGTTTATGAGGGAAGCGCAAGTGCAAGAATCAGAAACGGAAGGCCCATTTTGGTGATGAGAATGCTCTCGTTCCTCACCTTCGGGCTCCAGCCGTAGTCGTCAAGGCGGTAGAACAGCAGCCATCCGTATTGCGAGAAGAAAGCGAACAGCGACAGGAACAAAAGCCGAAGCCATATCATTCCCGATATGTCGTAAAACGCATTCATTGCATGGTGGTGGTATCCCACCTGAACGTAAAACGAGCCTATGACAAGGAACATCGCTCCGATTGCCATCTGATACTCGCTGTGAATCAGCCCTTCCGCATACATGCATGCGACCGCTCCTATTATTGCAAATGCCATCACGGGCCATCCGGCGATGATTGTAAGATAAATGGCTATTGCAAGCAGAATTATAAGAGATACAACAAGCAGAATTTTCAGTGTTCGCTTGCTGAACGTCGCCCTTTTCTCTATGTCGTAGTGGTACAAATCATGGATTGTGTGAGAGAGAAGGTAATGGGCAAGGAAACCTCCCACTGAAGCGAGAATAAGTCCCGTCCAGTAAATATCACCGAAACTCTTTATCGCACCGGTATCGTATGCAAACACAGCACCTAATATGGGAAACAAACCGCCGGTTATTACAGAAGTCAAAACTGTGAACGGAGAAATTATTCCTTTTTCTTCCAGCGCCATTTATATCATCACACCGACTTCTTCGGTCATTTTGTTTGTTATGTACACGGGTGCTTCTTTCAACAGCGGCTTGTATATGCTGTCCGGTATCAGCGGTGAATCTACAATTTCCTGTGCCCTCTGGACGTAGGTCACAATTCCTTTCTTGTAAACTTCCTGAAGGCTCATTCCCCTTTTCTCAAGTTCATCTTCTATGGAAAGCCTGCCGTCTTTCAGCATCCCTATTACTTTCTCATCCAAGTTTTTACCGTAGGCGTTTATGAGAGGCATTATAATTCCTTCTTCAAGTTTCCCCTCGGCTATGTCCACCAAGTCGTCGGCAAGCTGATATGCCAGCCCCACGTTTCTCCCGTATTCCGCCATCAATGACTTGACCTCCGGCGGCGCCTGCGCCTCTATGGCGCCCGCCCTGCATGCCGTGGCGAAAAGAGATGCCGTTTTCATCTCCATCACGTTAAAATATTCTTTTATGAGCAGTTCGGATGAATTCCCCCCATTGAGTATGTTCTCAAGGTGCTCATTCAAATCAATATCCTCGATCTGCCCCACAAGCGTTTTATCCCACGTATCAAGGAAAATTATCGCGTTTTCGGGGCCGTGTTCCACTGATATGCGGAAAGCCTTGCTTATCATCCTGTGGCCGGTCAGTATTGCACTTCCCACACCGCTCTTTACATGCAATGCCGGCTTACCTCTTCTCATCACATCTCCGTCCATTATATCGTCGTGGACAAGGGATGCAGAATGGGCAAGTTCTATCCCGAGGGCACTTTCAAGGGCTTTTTCGTATCTTTCTTTCCCTCCGTTGCATGCCCTGAAAGACAGCATAAGCATTATCGGACGAAGGTGTTTACCTCCCTCAAGAGCGTATCTCATGTCCCCGTCTTTTATCTCTTCATCAATTTTTCTCCCTACCTCCTCCTGAACATGGGCGACAAATTCCTGAAATGTGAGCAGTTTCTCTATGGACATTATAAAGGCAATCAGCATCCAATATAATAATCTAACGCTCACGAAAAAGCTTTAATTTGCCCCGAGCATTGTGTTTATACCATGAAAGGTTTGCTGGCCATAATTGTTGCATTTCTCTTTCTCATGCCCGTGAGCGGATACGTGGGAAACACGGTTTTAAAATCAGACAATCCTTCGGTGCACAGCACCGCGGCTTCATTCAACCACACAATAGAAATTTCGCCGGGGAACGATTACTACATACATTTTTCCAAATCCGGCATGGAAATCAAGGATGTTGTGCCGTATGCACATAATCTCTCGCTGAAGGAGAAGGAAGCGGTTGCCCGCTCTCCCTTATGGGTTCAGCGAGAACTTGCCAAACAGTTTCAATATCTGAATGACAGTTATGCAGATTTGCTGCTGAATTCGGAAAAAAAATATGTGGACGAAATTGCCTTTTCGATAGCATATTCGCCTGTGGGCTCCGTTCCTCCTCCAGACGTGCTATATGACAATGCCCGTTTTATTTATGAGAATGATAAATACCTGGATTATGTGAAGGTGCTGGATGAAGGAAACGGAAGCAACTATTATTCCACACTACAGTACAGGGTTATCGAGAATGGGACGGAAATAAACGTGACATGCCCTCCCTCGATATATTACTGGTTCGTCGTATCTCCGCGTGCCACGATTGAAAATGCAACATACATCTACGGCAAATTCTGGAGGGATTATGTTTTCAATCATAACGATATCGGCTATCCCCTTCTGAGGGAAAAGCTGTCCGGCATAAAATACATGTGGGACTGCCAGTCATACCTCCCGCCGGCACACCGCACATGGAAGAACAGCATGGAAACCCATCCGACAGCAATAGAGGGGGTGAACTACTGGGTGGGAAAAACAATCACGGGGCTGGCAGTAGGCGACCGCCCCGGGCAGCCTAATGTAGTGGCGCACGAGCACAACGGGTTCTGCGGAGAAATTCATGAGTTATCGACTGCTGCCCTGCGCTCCGCCCTCATCCCCGCCGTGCCGATAAATTGTTTGGGGGAAGACCACGTATGGTGCGAATTCTGGGAGAGGGGGTGGCATGAGTTCGACGAGTGGTGGGCGGACGGCGGCGGTAGCATCGACAACTTCAACGAGTATCGCTACGGCTGGCACAAAATCATATCGGCACTTTTTGCGTTGAAGGGCGACAGTTCGATATACGACGTGACAGACCATTACATTCATGCAGGTGACAGAGGAACCGTGAAAGTGGTAGTGAAGGACATATTCGGAAATCCGGTGGACGGCGTACGTGTCACCGTATTCGGTTCATGGAAGGCAAACAACTTCAAGGACAGAATGTGGGATAAGACTGTCGGACGGTTATGGGCAAAAATGCCGGACAGTTTTCGTGAAAAGTGGCAGGATAACTACACGGCAATGAGGGAATGGTATCACGAGCGTGTGCCCGGCGTTGTGCCATGGATTGTGCCCAGCATATGGAATTACACGGGAGTGGACGGCGAATGCACTTTTCATCTCGGCACGGGACATTCGTTTATGTTCTCACTTCAGAAGGACGAGATATTTTACTACGAACCCTGGAGTGTGGGGAAGAGCAATGCCCTGCGCTACATGCTCACCATATTTCCGAACAATACGAGAGTGAAAAGAATAACATTCGTTCTGCCAGACAGAATGCCGTTGCCCGACAAGAAGCATGTTGTCCAGCCTCCCGGAGAGGGCGGCTATAACTGCAATGTTGCTTTCGACACATCCGCATATCAGGTGCAGCGAAACATATGGGACTGGGAAGACGGCGTGGCAAAGGCGGAGTACGGCAGAGAGAAAGTCTCTTCAGCCGTTAAATTTTTCGTTGTTGACAAAGAGAATTTTGAAAAATACAGGAATGGGCAGGCGTTTGACTGCTACGATTACATCTATTCCAAATCGGGCAGCACTTCGTTCAATGCAAGTGATTTCTATCTCGTCTTCGAAAATACGGCAAAGAGGACAACGATTGTCGTCAACATATCCGCTTCCATGAAGACAAATGTCGGGGGCGATTACATATCCATGACAGAGCCGTGGAGCGATGTCTTCGCCAATCCGACGTTCAATGTCGGGGATGTTATCACTCTCAGAGGCGTATCCACGGCGGAGGGGCATGTAAAAGTTGCAGGAAAAACCTTCGATGTCAGCGGAGGGGAATGGATGGCTCACTGGAACACATCCGGACTCGGGGCAGGGGATTACGAGGTGAAAGTTTCATGCGGCAATTTCGAGAAATCATACAACATAACGCTTGTGGATGCATCTCCCCCATCCATTGATATCATCAGTCCTTCCGAAGGGGAAATTTTCGGGGGAAGTGTGGCTGTTGAGGGAAAAGCATACGACAATGTGGGCATTGAAAGCATTGAACTCGATGCGGGCGGAACGCATATCTCTTTGCCGAAAAATTTCTCGTACAAATGGCTTCCTCCGGGACCGGGGGACTATAACATTATTATAAAGGCGGCGGACGAGCAGGGACTGGAAACTGAAAAAACAATTCATATCGTGGTGAACGGCTCGACGGGAAAACCATCTATAAACAGAGTGTGGTACACTCCGAAAAACCCGACAAATACGAGCAACATTGTCATATATGCCAATGTCAGCGGCACATTTTCTATCAGGAAGGTCGAGTTGCTTACCGGCAATGAAACAGATAAAATGTATCTATATGCATCTGACCCCGTTCAGCCACGTCATGACGAAGACCCCCTGAAGAACGAGAGCAACTCGCCCGCATACGGAGTCGAGCTGGGGCAGTTTCCATCTGGAAGCATGATAAAGTTTAGGGTAAGGGCATACGACAGTGCAAA
>CAZQQE010000073.1:0-6703 GCA_964595325.1 uncultured Thermoplasmatales archaeon
TTCTGGAATGAACTCCTCTTCCCTTCCGTCCTTCTTGACAACAATTCTTGGCATGATGTTAAACGCAGATAAACTTAAAATCTTTTAGACCAGAAAGTAAAAGTTTTTTAAAGTTCATCATATTGTGTATCATGAAAAAATTTATGGTGTTTTTTCTAATTGCAGTTATTTCATTATCATTTCCCGGAAATCACGGGCGGGCAGGTGGCGAATCTCATTCATACGCTCCAGAATTTGGCATTCATTCTGACGGTACAGAGCTTATAGACCAGTTTGACAGCATGGCTGATTTTGTCAATGCATGTTATGCAAAGGGATATTCCATCATTCTTTTCAATGCACTGCCATGGGCTTATTACTTTGTTTCCCCGACACTGCAAAAACTCGGGTGGGAATTTGGCGGGGACATGCTCACCCCCATGATTGAGAAAGCCCATGAAAAGGGCATAAAAGTGTTTGTCGATATACAGTCCTTGGCATGGAAGTTCAGAGAAGGATACGGAGAGGATTGGCCGGGAGATATGCCTTCAACCGATGAGGTGGTAAGTATTGTGGACGAACTCATATCATACGGTGTGGACGGCATAGCCGAGGAGGAATTCCTTGCTAAGTGGTTCGCGCCGGTATATGAAGTGTGCAAGGAAAACGGTGTGGTGTACCTTCACAAAGGCATACCATATGATGTGGCATGGTTCTGCAACGAAAGTTCTACAGCGTTCAAAGCATATTCGAACTGTAGTGTACTGATGACGGAAGATTATTATATGAACGACGATCTGGCAAGAAATTCCATCATTCCTTCATTCGCCTCCGGACTGCATAAGCCTTACTGGGTAAAAAGTTGTCCTGATGACTGGGCGCTCGGAAGCGTTACCAATATGGAAAATGTCCTCCTCATGAGAATGGTGCAATACCGTCCGGAATACATTTTTGCCATGATATACAACAGAAGCGATTTTGATGAGTTCGACCCCCTATCCCTTCTTCCGATTGAACAGGGTTACATAGTCGACGATAACAAGCCGGTATGTGATGTGGTCGTGTACCTCACGGACGAGGCAGGAACAGATGATAACCCGGAGGATTTCGACCCGTGGCAACTGCTTGATGTGAGTTTTTCGGCAATAGCGAACGGAATCATGTCAGCCGGTTACAGAATTATGATAACATCCGAGCCGGTAGAAAACGCAGATGCGTATTACATTTATACGAGGGGGGGATGGTGGGATGAAACCAATATTCTGGATTTGCCCGACAGCATCGTAAAATTGTTTTACGGAAATAAGACGGTATTTCTGCAGGTGGGAAGCGTCCTTCCGGATTCCACTGCAAACTGGCGGGCTGTCAGAAGCAGAATCGGTATAGTTGCCGACAGAACATTTGATACTATATTCGACGAAAACCGCCCGGTAGATGGAGTTTATGACGGAATAACGTACACGCATCTGAGTGACGATTGGTTTACATTTAACACAATAAAGCCCTGCGACGTGTGGGGCGAAATTCTCTCAACCTGCCGCTATAATGGCAATACATATGTACTCGCATCAAGAGACGGCAATCGCGTATTCATAAACGGTGCCGGCCTCGACTTCAACGCCAGCTTTCTGATATCAAATATATTGGGTGACGGCTTGCAGGCTCCATCGGAATGCATTTCCACAACAGGCAGCACTTCCGTATTCTATGCCACCGGGGATACGTCTCTCCGCATAAAGTTGCCGTTCAATGCGTCATCCGTAGAGTGGACAAAAAGAGACTCATACGGAAACGTTGAAAGAGGTATAAGTCCGTATGATAAAAATAACGGATATGAGGATTATCTGGCAAAAGGAACGTTGTTGCTTCTTAGAGGGAGCGGCAACATCTCGGTCAGCATTACCAGACCTGAAAACGCCCTTTACATAAACGACAGAGAAATACTTCCGTTATCAAAACCATTAGTAATCGGGGGAATAACTGCCCATGCTGCTGTGTCAAGCAGCCTTGATGTGGCAAACGTGAGCTTTTACGTCGATGATAATTTGAAATTTGCTGACACCAACGAGCCTTACCAGTGGCTCTGGGACGAGCATGCCGTGGGAATGCATAAAATCACAATTAAGGCATACGACGTCCAGAACAATGAAGCGGAGAGTAGCGTCGATGTACTGATATTCAACCTCTGAAATCCTTCACTGCTTCATAACCCATGTTGAACGCTCTTTCGTTCATCCCCACATACTTTTCCGGAACGTTATTCCTTACCGCCTGAAGTATAATTTCCTTGCCGATGGGCAGTATCTCCATTCCTGCAAGGGCTCCGAGCATGACTATGTTCTTTGTTATCGCATTTCCCGCTTTTTTTGCAATATCCAACGCATCAATTTTGACCAGCCTTCCCTTTGATGAAAGTTCTTTGAAAACGTCCTCAAGGTCGGGATATTCGCTCTCTCCCATGGAAACGTTTGGAGGAAATACAGGATTTATGTCGGTTATCACTATTCCTCCGTCCTTCAGTTTTCCTATATGCCGGAGCGCTTCGATGGGTTCCATTGATATTATTGCGTCTGCCCTTCCGTCGGCTATCAAAGGTGAATAAATATCTCCAGCGCAAACAGTGCAAACGACGCTGCCGCCCCGCTGTGCCATGCCGTGCACCTCAGATGTCATTGCCTTTTTACCGTCCATCAAAAACGCCTTTGCAAGTATGTTTGCCTCTGTGAGCACGCCCTGCCCGCCCACGCCTGCAAATATCATTCTCTTCTTCATTTTTTCCTCCTTATGGCATTTGCCTCGCAAACCTGAGTGCAGACCCCGCATGCGTTGCATAACGTTTCATCAATTTTTATCTTGTCGCCGTCGCGGTAGAATGCGGGGCAACCGAATTTGTCAATGCAAACATTGCACTTCGTGCATTTATCCTGGTCCACTTCGAATGAGCCTTCCCTGATGCTTTTCGGGAGAATCAGCGCACACGGTGCCTTCGAAACGACGACGGACGTACCTTTATAATCCAGAGCTCTCTGGAACGCTTCCTTTGTCTTCTTCAGATTGTTGGGATTCACAACCTCGATATGCTTCACACCCAGCCCTTTCACCACATCCTCGACTTTCAGCATGATTCCTTCGTTTCCCATGCCGTCGTACTGCGTGCCCGGATTCGGCTGATGGCCCGTCATCGCCGTCGTTCTGTTGTCCAGTATGGTTATGATGCAGTCGTGGTTGTGATGGACGGCGTTCACTATCCCCGGCAGACCCGCATGGAAAAATGTGGAGTCACCCATGAAAGATATCACTTTCTGGTCTGTTGCATATGAGAAGCCGCATGCGGCGCCGACATTCGAGCCCATGCATAGCAAAAAGTCCGCCATTTCTAGGGGCGGTGCCTTTCCGAGAGTATAGCACCCTATGTCTGTCGGATATATTGTTCCTTCTGGTGCAACCTGCTTTATCGCATAGTATGTCGCACGGTGGGGGCAGCCGGGGCACATCACGGGAGGGCGCGGGGGGATGGGGAGTGATGATGACCCGCTGCCCTCTCTCTTTTTCATTCCAAAAAATTCCCTCATTGCCTTTTCGACAATATCAACGTCATATTCATATATCCTCTTCAGCCCTCCGTATCCCTTTCCGTATATTTTTGTTTCAATACCTTCCTCATAAGCAATGGCTTTGATTTGTTCCTCCAGAAACGGCTCCAGTTCCTCTACGACAAGAACGTCATCGCAGGATTTCAAAAAGTCCGTGAGCATCTTTCTCGGGAGCGGATTGGTCATTCCTAACTTGAGAACCCTGCACTTTATCCCCAGTTCATTGATGACTTCCCTCACATAATTGTAAGGCGCTCCTGACGTTATTATGCCCTTGCTTCCCCCGAATTCCTCTATGCGGTTAAACCTGCTTTTCTCGGAAATTTTTTCCGCCCTTTCCATTTTTTCAAGCAGAATGGGATGGAGTTTTCTCGCCACCTCCGGCACCGTGACCATCAGCGGGTTCTTCTCGAATTTCCCTTTCTTCTTTTTGAGATTGATTTTGCCCAGAGGCACTTCCCCCCTGATGTGGGACGTCCTCGTGGTCATGCGGAAAAGTATCGGCAGTGATAGTTCTTCGGAAATTTCGAAAGCCTCCATCGTCATGTCCTTCGCTTCCTGCGGGGTTGACGGCTCGAGCAGAGGGGCATTTCCGAACTTGGCATAATAGCGGTTATCCTGCTCGTTCTGGGAAGAGTGGCATGAAGGGTCGTCTGCCGTCACGATTACATGGCCGCCCTTGCATCCCACGTACATATATGTCATGAACGCATCGCTTGCCACATTCAAGCCCACATGCTTCATGCACGTCATGGCTCTCAGCCCGGAGACGGCGGCTGCGGCGGCAACCTCCAGCGCCACTTTTTCGTTTACAGAATACTGGAAATAAAAGCCCGGTTCCTTCCCCTCGCCCTTGTAATAGCGCGCTATTTTCGAGAATGTGTCCGCTATCTCGGACGAAGGTGTACCCGGATATGTCGTGGCAACATCTATGCCTGACTCTATGGCCCCCCTCACTATTGCCTCGTTTCCGAGAAGCAATGCCTTCTTTTCGGTCGATAATACATCCATTCATTCACCTTTTATTAATTTTGCATCCACTACCTTAATCCCATGCCGATATACGAACACAGGATTTAAATCCATCTGGCTAACCGACTCTTTCATGCCTACCTCGGAAAGTTTGAGCAGAAGGTTAACCATTGCGTCACGGTCAAGATTCATATCCCTGAAACCTTTGAAAATCTCGCCCGCTTTCAAATCGTCGAGCATCTCTTCCGCATCTCTTCTTGTTATGGGCACAAGCCGGAATGAAACATCTTTGTATAACTCTGCAAATATGCCTCCCATTCCAACCATTATGCTCATACCGAACGACGGGTCGTTTACAAGCCCTGCAATCATCTCGACACCACGGGGCTCCATTTTTTCCACCAGAAAACGGCTGCCCGGAAACTTTTTCCTGAAAATGGCTAACTCGTGCTTTAACTCTTCCACGTCAGCTATGTTGAGTCGTACGCCCCCAACATCCGTTTTGTGCATGATTTCCGGAGAAAGAACCTTCAGCGCCACAGGAAATTCCAAATCGATTCTGTCCGTGTCACTGTCTTTTTCCATGACTCTGAAATCCGTTGTGGGTATGCCGTACTTTTTCAGCAGCATCTTCGCTTTATCCTCAGTTGAAGGACTTCCTGCATGGCTGACATTCATTGTCCGAGTATGCAGACGGCATTTTTTACTTTTTGGTAAATATGATATACCCGATTAAGATTAGAGCAGAGATAAAATGAGAAGTTTCATATCTATAGATGTCGGAGCGTTGAAAACACTCGTCGAACTCGAGAAGGAAATGGAAGAAACCGGCGCTTCCCTGAAACTCGTCGAGCCGGACAACATACACCTCACTCTGAAATTTCTGGGGGAGATAAAGGAAAGCATGGTTCCCGAAATCGAAAATGCAATGATGGCTGCAACTGACGGCATAGAACCTTTCACTGCCACACTTCACGGAATGGGCGCATTTCCGAATTTCAATTATATAAGGGTTGTATGGGTCGGCGTCGAGGATAACGGGGAGATGAAGAAAATTTCCGACAGCATCAACGGAGCGCTGAGCCGGTATAAATTTAAGAAGGAGGCATTCAAGCCCCACATAACTCTGGCAAGAGTCAGAAGCGCAAAAGGCAAGGATAAACTCGAGGAGTTGATAGACAAAAACAGCAGCCGTAGTTTCGGAGAAATAGATGTGAAATGCATAAGACTCAAAAAGAGCGAGTTGAAAAAAGAGGGACCGGTGTACAGTACTGTTAAGGAAGTAAAATTATGAAAGAATATGAGATAGAAAGGGAAGTGCTTAGCAGGGTCATCCCCTCCGCAGACGAGGAGAAGGAGATACTGCAGGCGGTGGAGGAATTGAAAAACAAAATCACGGAGAGGATTGATAAAAAGCATGTGGAAGCGAAAGTAATGCTTGTCGGTTCTATAGCAAAAGGAACTTATTTGAAAAATTCTCTTGACATAGATTTGTTCATTCTATTTCCCCCCCGTTATTCCAAGGACGAGATAAAGGAGCACACGCTCAGCATCGGAAAGGAAATTCTCCAGAAATGGAAAGTGCAGTATGCCGAACATCCATATATCCGCGGAGTTTACAGAGGATATGATGTTGACATCGTTCCCTGCTATGAAGTCAGCCATCCGTCGGAAAAAATGAGTGCGGTGGACAGAACACCTTTCCATACGGAGTATATAAGAAAAAATTTGAGGAATAGAAACGAGGTTCGCCTTCTGAAGCAGTTTCTGAAGGGCATAGGATGCTACGGGGCGGAGGCAAAGGTTCAGGGATTTTCCGGTTATCTGGCGGAACTGCTTGTTATAAAATACGGCTCGTTTGACGGGGTGCTCAAAAATGCCAGGGAATGGAAGGATAGGGTGATTCTTTCTCTGACCGATAACAACAGCAATGATTTTCCCGAAAATTTCGTTTTCATAGACCCTGTCGATTCTTCCCGCAACGTCGCCGCCGCCCTCTCCCCCGAACGGCTAAAATTTTTTATTTTTGCAGCAGGCGAGTATCTGAAAAATCCGAAAACGGAATTTTTCTTTCCGAAAGATGTCAGACCGTTACCGCTGGATGAAATAAAAGAAAAGGTGAAAAATTTTATCGGCATCTGTATGCCAAGACCCGATGT
>CAZQQE010000074.1:0-6573 GCA_964595325.1 uncultured Thermoplasmatales archaeon
ACATTGCTATTTTTAATTCTTCTGTTTAATTCGAGAGACATATAACCCAATATAATAAATATGCCTATCAAACCTATAAATAAGATGGCACTAGGAAGATCTTTGCTAAATTTTAAGCCATAGCTTTTTCCAAAATAACAAAACTGCATTACAATTCCAAAGTATACAATAACTGTAGCCATTAAAGAATTTCTTTGTGTTATTTGTGATTGTATAAAATTTACATTCGATTGCAAGCTAATTTTTTGCCCATCAAAGTATCCCATCCAATCGGAAACAGATAGGGGGCACTTGTTGCCTTTACTCTTTTCATCCATCAGGGCTTAGGGTATCGTGCGGTCTGGAGCACATCGTAAGACCTGCATATGAAAGGTTGTTTCTTTTAACCTATAAAGTAGCGGTAGCTGTAAAAAAATTTGGATGGCACTCGAAGTAACTGGATGACTATGATGTTTGTGATGAAATATCGGTTCAACTGTTTTCCGAAAACAATCACATCAATACTTGCAATATACCTCTCGCACCATCTATCCGGCGGGTGTATTGTGCCCATGCATGCGTGTAAATGGCCTATGTCATTCCCTAATGGTGAGCACTTCGCACCCGTCCTTTTTAACGAGCAGAGTGTGTTCCGTCTGTGCAACTACTCCTCCTCTTGCCTCAACAAGCATCTTGTATGCGTATAAAAATCGTCTCCGGAGTAAAAACGCAAGTATTGTATTGATTTTTTCCTTTCCGACTATTCCGGCCATCCACCTGCTTGCAAATGGCAGGCCGTCAAATCTTTTCCTCATTTCTTCTACGATTCTGCCCTTTGCCCTGTTCCTTAGCTGATATATATTCCCGTTTTCACTGTCGACGACATATCCCTCTCCGTCCGTTACAAAAGGTTCTATGGCAATGACCTCTCCCTCCTTTAATTTCCGTTTATTGCTGTTCGAAACATTCGGGATGGACAGTCCGGCGTGAAGGTTATATCTTTCGAGAGAATGCCCCTGGAGGTTTTTTACGGGTTCCAGTCCATATGACCGTATTTTCTTTTCAATAACATCTCCGATTTCCGATATGCTTACGCCTGCCCTCACGGTTTCTATTGCTTTTTGAAGTGCCTCCTCTGATGTCTTTATGATGTGTTCATATTTGTTGCTTCCCACTTCCACTGTCACTGCCGAATCACCTATATACCCGTTCACATGGGAGCCTGCATCTATTTTTACAACATCCCCTTTCTTAAAGCGGAGGGTGTCATTAATGGAGGGGGTGTAATGCGCAGCCACCTCATTTACGGATATGTTCACGGGGAAAGAAAGTCCTGCCTCCGAGCTTATCACCCCTTCTATCTTTTCGGCCACATCGATATATTTCACTCCTTCTCTTGCCATTTTTGCTCCTGCAGAAAGAGCTTTTCCGAGTATTTTTCCTGCCTTTCTGTATTGCTCATACATTTCATTATTTATCTCATTCATAAAATCTCTCCTTATTTATTGCTCCTTCTCTGATTATCTCGATTTTGCTGCCGGTGACATCAATAATGGTGGACGGATTGCCATTCAGCGTTCCCCCGTCAATGTACATATCAACGTCATCACCTAATTGATTCCTTGCCGTTTCAATATCGGACGGTTCGCCCCCGCCATGAATATTTGCGCTTGTTGCGGTTATCGGCCCTGCCGTTGATGCAATTGACAGGGCAATATCGTTGTCAGGCACCCTCACCGCTATCTTTTTGCCGGCGATAATCTCGGATATGCCATTCCGTTTTTCCAATACCATGGTTACAGCTCCCGGCATGAACTTTTCCGCAATTTTTTTTGCTCTGTCGTCCATAACGGCAATATTATCTATATCTTCCACGCTGCCGACGGCCACAGGCAAATAGAACTCTGACGGCCTTTTTTTAATCTGGTAAACTTTTTTCACGGCATTGGTATTGCTTATGCATGCTCCGAGAGCATACAATGTGTCCGTAGGGTACACCACAAGTCCGCCCTCCCTTAGTACTTCTGCGGCCTTATCCGCTATTTCATTCATCTTTATTCAGCAAATCACCGATGGTAAGCTTTCTTGCATTCCTCTTTTTCAGTACAGCCTGCTTTACTTCCTGGAAAAGAGTTATTCCCAGCACTTTCTCAAATTTTTTTGCTTTTTCATCGGAAGGACGGAGTTCCTGATTTTCTATTTTTGCTATCGTCGTTGTTTTCTCGCCCACTGTCGCCCCCAGCTCCTGCCTGCTCAGCCCCTTTCCTTCCCTTGCTTTTTTTATTCTTGCCCCCCAGTCAGGTACAAGTTCCTTATCCATCTTTTCAAAAATATCCCTTCCATAATATTCTGTCTTTGATGAGGGTATGGTGAGCGGCTTTTTTTTCTGGGTTACAGGAACAGGTTTTCCGTATGCCGCACATGTGCTGCATACCATCATTTCCGTTCCCTCTATTATGACCTTCTGGAGCCTTTTCTCCTCTCTTCCGCATAGCTCGCATCTCATGGACAGACAATGTGTTTCATAAATAATAATTTATCGGGATGCACTTCTTTCTCATTTGGCATCAGCCGCCGATGTTCATTTTCACTTTCTCTGCTGCTCCTCTTTTTACGAGAATGTCCGCCTCTCCCTTCGGCATGGTTATGATGTCCTCTTTGCTCAGGCGATATTTTTTCATGTCGCTACCCACAAAAGGCGGTATATCTTTAAGAATCCTTAATATCATGCCTTTGCCTCCCGTATCCGGAACATTTTCTTCCTTCTTTTCCTCTTTTTTTGCCTCGCGCCTTCCGAAAACCATTTTCCTGTTTTCGTGGAGGATATCCAGCAGTTTTTCATAAAAAATTTTTTCTTGCTCGGTCAAATATTTGGGGGTGTGACTTCCGCCTCTGGCCGCAGAAAGTGCTGCCTGCACCACCTTCTTTTCCCTTCTTTCGAATATGCTTTCCCATATCCTTTTCGTATTGCGGAGTTCGTCTGAGATAAGCGATACTTTCTTAGAAGAAGGATTTTTTTCCATTTCCTCGTCAAATCTTTTTTCCAGCTCTTTTATATAATCGAAAGCCGAGCGATGAAAATCATTTCCTATATTCGTAAGTTCTGGTGATTGCCGTTCCATCCTCTCCAGACTGCGCAGTTTTGTGTAGCTAAACTTTGTCATCAACTGCAAATTGGGACATGATATTTATTTTTTGAGTAGGCACGGCGCAGCCGCAGCCGTACAGAAGCATTATACTTATATATTTATGCAATATATTGGATAGTGTGAAATGATGAAGACCCAAGGAAAGTACACATGGTTCATGGCGATTTTTGTCGTGGTAATGATGGTCGTATCACCTCTGCTCTCGTTGTCTTATGGGCAGGATGTGAAGGAACTGCCTTCGGGATTTGAGGGGGTGTCATGGAAGAAAGTGGTACCGGTAAACAAGGTTACGCTTGTCAAATTCGACGAAAACAGTTACGTCGATGATTTTGCATATATGGCGGCAATACCTTCGAGTGCTTGTTATGATGATAAAACAGATAAGATATATTCAAATCCCCTCTTATTTTACCAAGGCCAGCATGATTTCAGCAAGGAAAATTTATCTCTGAATGCGGGGCAGGGGTTGAACTATTTCATGGAGGACTGGATAGCCTACAATGGCCGTCTGGGAAAGGTAGAAGCCATAAACATGGGGAATGAAAGACCATGGAGTGCGAAGAATTATACATACATAAACTCGGACGACCCGTGCGAAATCGCAGAGAAAATAGCAATGAACGACTGGACATATTCGGACAGCGCCGTTGTTGCGGTCCTCGGTGACATGGGGATGGGTGAAAAAATCAACTCAACTCATGGTGAGATAAAAGGAACCGTATCGCCGAAGGAGATAAAAAAAATAAGACAGAGTGCCGTGAAGCAGGATTCGGAAGCCCCTCAGTATAACAATTTCTATGTGGGTGACGATTACAAATATATAAAAGCCAATTTGTCGTGGCCGTCCGTAAGCTGGCTGCCCCATCTTATGTTTATGGCTACCCTCGGCATGCTACAGGGAGGGCTGACGATACCCTCTGCCGACCCCGACCTCCACCTTTACTGCGATTATGAGGGGGGCCTCATGCAGGTTGCATCCTCTCAGAACTGGAATATCATGATAGGGCCTCATGAGCAGTGTAAAAGCTACATATATACTCCCGGCAACTGGAAGACCGCTGTCGTGGATGTTCCGACAAAAGGATTGATTGGGGAGAGGCACGACACCATAATTGACCGTATGAAAGATATTGCCATGAACAGAGTGACTTACTATGTTGATATTTCTCTGTATCCCGGCAAAGAGGTAGAGTTGCCAGATATATCGCCGTTCATGTGCAGAGATGCAAATTTTGAATTGAGCTGGAGC
Organism: uncultured Thermoplasmatales archaeon; assembly: GCA_964595325.1. Taxonomy (GTDB): domain Archaea; phylum Thermoplasmatota; class E2; order UBA202; family DSCA01; genus VBQP01. Next base: position 4,378 of record CAZQQE010000074.1, read on the forward strand.
GGAAGCGGAAAACTCGGACTTATTATTGTGGACGAAAGCAATGTGCCGGTCGGAGAGGCCGTTCTGGACAATGTGACAAATAAGCAGACCCTTCATCTTGACCAGCTGGGAGAGGGGAGATATAAAGCGGTTATCGTTCAATTGACAGATACAAACAGCCCCATATCGTATACTCTCAAATATTCGTGGGGCGAGGGAATGAAAAAGAGCAGTGCAGATTATATGATGAATGCCGCGGAAGGAGCAATTATTGCATCTATAACGGGTTCTCCGCTTCTCTATACATCCCCCGATAAATTGCAGCCCGGCATCAGTAATGTTGTCAAAAAGCTGGGGATAAAGAATGTTTATCTTGTAGACTTGGAAAATCAATCCTCTCAGGATGTCAAAGACGATTTGCAGCGGTTATGCGGAATAAAGAAGGAATATAGCAATTTAACTTCCATTTACAAAGATATCAGGGAGCGGACAAAAAAAGACGATATAGTTTTCTCAACCATAGATCCGTGGACCTACTGGCTGGTGGAGAAGTTAAAGCCAGAGGGGGAGAAAAAAGGTGCTTTCTACATAGGGCCCGCCGCCTATATTGCCGCCCAGCACGGTGCGCCTCTCATTGCCGTTGACATGCATCCCCCGACTTCAAGGGCCGTTACATGGCATACCAACTGGTGGAAGGAACATGCGATAAGGGACGACGAGCCCAACGTGGCGGCAATGTATCTCACCAGCAAGGAGGTATACGATTTTCTCGGAAAGATTGGGCTTGACGAGCCGGGAAAGAGGGAGAGTATAATAACCGTTGCGGGGCAGTTCGACATAGGCATACCCTGGGACCGGTCGTTCGTGGGGGCCGCAAATGACGGCAGAATAATAGGAACGCCGGTCGACGCTTCATACTGGATATCAAGAAGTGTATTCTATCCTGCGGTCATATTTGCAAATCCTGCATTGAGCGAGAAGGGCGTGACGCTTATAAACGGCAGTAAGAGCACGAGGAAGGCTGATGGAATGCTGGATATTTTAAAGCCTAGTGAGGAAGAACATTTCAACTATCCTATTCTTTGCTCGTATATGACTTATTGCTACAGATTCAACGAGAGGGCGAGCAAGTACTGGGGATTCAATTATACCACTGCCAATGGCATAACACCGTTTTTCCAGCCTTCGACTAATCCCATAGACGACAACGTCCTGGCCAAATACGGCAAGTACGGTTCTTACTGGCCGGACATGACGGAGCCTGAGGTGATACCGTTCTACCTCGACAAATCCGGATACAAAATGGCTTTTGCAACTAACTTCTCCGCTTCCATGGAAGATTTGAACCGCGGAGTCATAGCATGGTTTGAGACCACACACGGATGGCACCACAATTCCGGAAGCATTGCATTCTGGGATCCATACGGCGCACCCGGTTTCGTGGGCGTAAATGTGAGTCTGCCCACCGTAGAGCCGAATCCGTGGAGGGGCTATGAGATATATCTGCCCGGATGGTTTGACGGTTCCACTCAGGAGCCTGATGTATTATCACAAAGCAAAAAACTGGGGATTGACATAGTTCCCGCAAAAGCAAGTGATTTGCCCATGGCTAAGTATCTGCCCATCATTAAAAAGACGGGGTATGACGGTGTTGTCATAACCGTGCTGTTCGGAAGACTCAGAACGAAGGATTATACAGGATACGAGCTTGACGAAGCGCTGAAGAATCTTCATTCTGCGGGCTTCAATGCCGGCTCATGTCTTATATCGAATACCTACCTGCATCTCACGCTCATACGTCACGGCACTGTTTATCAGGTCATAGACCCGTGGGAAACGTCATGGTACAGTGCATTTGCATCTGAGATGTTCGCAAGAGACCTTGCGCTTGGAAAAAGCGTAGGAGAGGCATTTACGAACAGCATTCTCACTACGGGTATAGGCTATCTCACAAAACAGTGGTGGTGGGATATAAAGGAAAATCTGTGTTACTTTGGTGACCCTGACCTGCATATGTGGTCCCCGGATTACAGCTGGGAAAAACCCGTTGCAATGAATAAAGGAACCGTGAGCGGATATGCTCCGTTCGGTGCGACCGAATACCCGCACGAAGCAAAGGGCGGAGAATATTCGGCATACATTATTGCAACCATAGTGCTTCTCTGCGCGGCGGGCGGCGGCTACTTCGGGCTGAAATTCAAAAGAAAAAGGGATAAA